>CALVKD010000071.1 GCA_944332525.1 uncultured Bacilli bacterium
AAGCAGAATCATGAATTAAAAATTCAATATTAGTATTATAGAAAAAAATCAAAATATCCATTAAAACATTCTTGACCGCATTAACACCTTCACCAAATTCTCCAATCAAATTTAAATCAAATACAATAGGGGAGCTTTCTAATCGTTTTGAGCTAGATGAAACAGCAATGTCAAAGAAAGCCTTATTATCATCACCATATACTTCATTAACTAAATCAAAAATATATTTTCTGTATTCAGTTATTTTTGAATCATATTGTTTCATTTGTTCTTCCAAAATTATATATTGCTTATTTATTTCAAGCTCTAACGTTTTCTTTTCAGATAAATTCGAAATAGCACCTACCGTTTTATTATACTCGCTCTCAACATTTGACAATTCAGCACTCTTTATTTGATATAAATTCATAGCCTCTTTAAATAAATTGTTATCAGAAATTTTAGAAGCTAAATCATCCACTACTGACGTCAATTCGACTATTTCTCGTTGAATTTTATCAATTTTTTCCTGATACTCTTTTACGTTATTTGAATAAACATTAATTTTATCACTAAACATACTATCATAAAATTTTTGAACATCATCTAAAGTTCTCTTAACCATATCAGGTACATCAACTTTGGCCATTTCATAAATTTTTAAAACATCTGAATAAGTCAAATCTACATTTTTCATTTCATCAATCAGTTCATTTAATCTATTTATCCTTAATTTTAAATTTTCTTGCTCTAATTTTAAATTTTTAAGTTTATATTTTTTTTCAGAATGTAATTGAATTAACTCAACAGAATCTTCAGCAATTTGTAATTTTTCTATTTTAATTGACAGTTCATCAAGTTCCTTTTTCTTCTTTAATTGTTCTTGTTCTAACAAAAATTCTTTTTCCTTTAATTCACTTAAAGTATCTTTAAATTTAACACTATAATCTTTAATTGCTTTCACTTTTTCTTGTGTGTTCCTCATGTTTTTGAATAATTCAAGAACATTATTTAATTTTAATAAAGATAACACAGTCATAGTTTCATCTTTTGTAGGTCGCATCCCAACATCACTAATTATATTTTGTCTTCTTTTTAACATAATTTGTTTAGAAGTTTGCCTAACATCTATATTAAAAAAGTTTAAATATTTATTATAAGTATAATTTTGCCCATTAATTTTTATTGACTTATTATCCCCCAATGTTCTATCTACTATATATTCATTTCCCTGAAAACTTACTATAGCTTGAATATGATATCCACGTATCTTTTCAGAATAATCTGTTTTCTTTTCTTTTTTTCCAAAAATATAGCCAACAAATCTTAATAATAAAGTTTTTCCTATACTATTTGTAGTTTTTTTCTTTTCAGATGGTTGCGTGATTTTTCCAAAAATTATTGAAGCACCACTTGAATTAAAATTAATATTACGAAGTTCATTTTCATGTGGATCATAAATCTTCATGTTCAAAATTTTCATTAAAAATCACCCCTTTTTCATTATAGTTTATCATTTTAGATAAATACATAAAATTAACAGCCAAAACAAACTTATTATAAGTTGGTAAATATTTCAATTTGCTATTTTTTTTAATGGTTGAAATAAATTCACCCCATAATTCATCCAAAGTCATTTTTTTATCTTTTAAAACACTTAAAACAATAGAAGAAACTCCAATGATGCTTTCAGAAAATGATATATACTTATTAGGTAAAATCATACTTTATTCTCCTCTTTTTCAAATATATCACATTTATCAAATATATAAACAACTAAATATTCAATTTCATTAATCCTTTTATCTCCTTCTGGAAATAATTCACTAACCTTAAAGATTATATAATTAAACATTTCAACCCCTAAATATTTATCCTTATTTTCTAAATAAATATTAATAATATAATTTTTTGCACACTCAAAGCTTTCCATTGATTCAACATCCTGGCTCATCAATGAAACCGCTGATTCCACAACTGATAACTTACTAATTATCATTTCAATATCATCATGAATCATTTCCAAATCATTTATTTTAATTTTATCACCAGTTGAAATTCTATTATAATCTAAAGTTACATCTTTAGTATATTGTTCAATTGCCACTTTAGATATAGTACCAATAGTCCTAATAATATCAGTAGCATTCGGTTCATTATAATCTATATCTCTAGCCATATTTAACTTAAACATTATTTCATCCAATAATTTATAATTCAATTCATTAAGCAAATCTTCTACATATTCTAAATTTTGAACAGAGCATTCAAATTCTACACCGTACTTATTTTTAACTTTTTGAATTATTTTGTCATATTCACCAGTATTATCAGGTGGCATTCTATTATCTTTTGTATTAACTAGCAAAATTACTTTTTCAACTTTTCCACCCCACATATTCTTTTTATAAACATTTTCCAACAAACCAGGTGTATTATTACTGCCCAATAAATCACTTTTTAATTTTTCCTGTATTTCAACATAAAAAGATTTTTTTACCAATATCGGTGAATATATCAAATAATACAAATTATCCTCAATCACCCAACCATCATTCTTATAATCGCCTCGCATAGCCTGAGGCATTTCAAATTTTTTTTGTTTATAATTATAATATGTTTTTAAAATAAAATAAATATCATTTTGAAAATTATTACCAGTTCTGCCTTTAAGAAAATCAACAATCTGTTTAGACATCTCTCTTATCTTATTCTTCTCAAATCTATCAACAACA
>CALVKD010000072.1 GCA_944332525.1 uncultured Bacilli bacterium
TATAATAAAAGTAGAATTACAACAAAATTAAAAGGATTATCACCTATACAATATAGACAACAATCCTATTTATAATTAATATAAAATTAGATTTTACCCGTAGTCCAACTTTTGGGGTTAATTACATTAAGCGTTGCATCTTTTTTAAACCTTATTTTCTGACTGTATCAGGTTGATTATTATTAGGTGAAGTTGTCTTCATTCCTAAGAATGTTGCACGGATACCGAAGCAGATTATAAATCCGATGTAAGCAATTGCTGACCAGAAGAGAGAAATAATCATTCCGATAATTGCTGGTGATAAGGTAGCAAACATATCGAACTTTAAGGCGGTAAGGAAATTTAATTTTACCGGTGAAGATTTTGTTCTTGATAATAAGAATAAGACTAAGGCTAAGATAATAACGATAGCAACATCAATTCCTAAGAACATAAATGAAGAAACTAATGCAGCGTGGTTACGTGGATTTTCATAAGCTTTATCGAAGAAGTTTTCCCAGCTTGATAAGATGTTGTCGGTATTTTTAGAATCTACTGAGTAGAAACTATTGAGCGAAGATAAATTTTCTGGAATATCGACATAGTTATAAGCTTGGCTACGAGCAGCTTGTGTTTCGTTAGAAATAGTTATTTCACCATTAGATTCAGTAAATGTGCATGTAGCATTACCAGCATAGAGGTAGAGATACATATTTGTTTTACCGAAGATTAACATTGAAGGAATTTCGCTGACTTTATTATCAGTTGTTTCTTCACTTTCGATAACATAACTTGTTTTGATAGATTTTAATAACTTGCCAAGATCATTTTCGTTAGGTAGATAACGAACTGCTAAAGTGACATGACCATTATGAGAGATATCGGCTCCTTCATCAAAATTGACAAAGACCATTTGATCATCAATAACATCAGCTTTCGCTTCAGATTGATCATTTAAATAATCAATAGAGAATTTCTGTAAAGAGTAGTCAAGAGCATAATTTTCTGTCGTGGTGATTAAGCTACTTCCTTGCACGCTCATAATTGATACTGTCATTGGAACAACCGCAATTACTAGAGAGATAAGAAAAATAATTATCGCAACCCAAAAAGGATGCTGTGAACCTTCATCGACGATACGTTTATTGCTAAAGAGAGAAGCAAGTATAAATTTCAATGTTTTCATTTAACTTTTCCTTTCTTGATAATAATACAATTAATTATTAATCATTTCAAATAATATAAATTATATTGATAAAAGAAAAAGTGTGATAACATTAAATAGAAAGTACAAAAACATTAAATTATGTTGTAAAATGGATTTAACAATGATTGGAGATTTCTATGGAAAAAATGCCTCGTTACGTGAAAATCGCTCATGATGTCACCAACAGAATTCTTAATGGTGAATTTCAAGAAGGCGATATTTTAAAAGGTCGGTCGGTTCTCGCGGCCAGTTATAATGTCTCACCAGAAACAATTAGAAAGGCTTTAAATATCCTTCAAGATAAGAAAATTGTGGAGATTAAACATGGTGTTGGAGTTTTTGTCGATTCAATTATGAACGCAAAACAATACCGCGATAGTTGGGATAGTGAAGTTAATATCGATAATGATTATAAAGGACTTATCAAAATTTTAGGTGATGTCCAATCTCTTCATGACGAACTTGAAGAGTCAATTAATCAATTAATGGATAATTTCCGTTATCAAACAGATGAAACTATTGCTTTCCAAAAAATGGTAATCACTTCTGATTGCTGGTTAATTGGCAAGACAATTGGCGATGTTTATTTCTATAATTATACCGAGGCAACAGTAGTCGCAGTTAAATCAAATGGACAGACGATTACTTCACCGGGACCTGACTATGAATTTAAAGCTAATGATGAAATTATCTTTGTTTGTAAAGATGATTTAACTTTCCAAAGAGTGCTTAGCTTTGTAACATTCGGAGTTGAAGAAGAATAAAAAAATAAGAGATGAAATTTCATCTCTTTTTTAATTGTTTATCAGCTTCATATAAGGCGATGCCGACAGCAGTTGGTAAATTTAATGAATCAATATCATTACTATGCTTAATTATGATTGAATTATCATCAAGATAATTCTCTGGAAGACCTGAAGATTCATTACCGAATACTAAAGAAATCGGAGTGTTTTCAAATTCTGTTTCTTGAAGAGTCTTTTTAGCCTGCAACATGAATGAATGCAGTTTATGATCTGGATAAAGAGTTTTGTATTCTTCAATTGTATTGAAATAGACAATATTTGAAGAAAAGAAAGAACCCATTGCCGCGCGTAATACTTTAGGGTCAAAAATATCAATAGCCGGTTTGATAACTGCGATATCGGTAAAACCGAATCCTAATGCGCTTCTAATTATTGTTCCAAAGTTTCCCATATTCATTGGATTAACTAAAACAATATGATTTTTATTGGGGTTTAAGGTCATTTGATATTTATTGAAAACCGCGGCTAAATAGCAGTTTTCTTTGCTAGATAATTTACTAATTAATTTATCATTAATCTGAATTTCTGTGTCTTTTCTTAATGAATGAATTAAGGAAAGGACTTCTTCGTTATGAAAAGACGAATGCACCAATATTTTAATAACATCTTTTTGATGTTTTTTTAATAGTTCGATTGTCGGAAAAGCTCCGAGAGTGTAGGAATAGAATAAATCCTTGCGATAACTTTTAATTTCCATATAACATCATTATAATGACAGGTAATTTTATTTGACAAGTATTGATGTAATGTCTTGAAGATTGATTTTTACTTTTCCAATGATTAATAGTTGATTACATAAATCTAAGTGAGCTGTCCCCTCGATATTACGGATATATTTATCATAGTAAAATACCTTTAAATTTCTATCTAAATAATGAGTCAAAATGTAATTGATATCTTCTTTTTGCTCATCACTAAGGATGGGTTTATTGCAGTAAAGGCGGTTCAATTTCATTTGCTTTAGAAAGGAAGATTGTTCTGTTAACGATGAAAAAGGCATCCATTTTTTCATATCTGTGTTCATAACGCGTGACCTCCTATTAGATTGTGACGATTATAAATTGAAGAGCATTCTAACTTAGAAGAACCTCTTAAAATAGAATTTTTGCCATATTTATCTTTGATTTTGGCAATGGTTAAAAATAATTTATGTTTTTTTATTTGTTCATCGGCTGAAGAAAATAGATTTAGTTGATAAAAATTTGCATTAGTAAGTTTTCCTAAACTAATAGAAATCATTCGTATCGGTTTATCTTCAATGTAGTGATTAAATAAGTTTAATAATGATATAAAAATTATTTCTTGATCGCATGTTGGATATGGTAATGAGCATTGCCGAGAAAATCCCCCATCATAAGGTTTAGCGTAAGTAATTGTTAAACTGATTGAAGAAGATAATAAATGACGGCTAAGAAGCCTTAATAATAGATCATCAAGCATTTCTTCAATGATTATTTTCATTTCATTTTTATGGTAATCTCGGAAGAAAACCTGCCCAGAGGTGAAGGATGTAGTGTCCGGAATATATTTGTTACGGATATCGCTATAATCAATGCCGTTAGCGTTATCTGAGAGTTCATCACCCTTTACTCCAAATAAAGAATGTAATCTTTGTTTAGGGTAGTTAGCTAAATCACCTACAGAATAAATTCCTAGACGATTTAATTTTCTTTCATATCCATGGCTAATTCCCCACATTTTAGAAAGAGGTGCAACTTTCCAAAGCTTAGATTTAATATCTTCTTGATTCCATTGAGCAATCATATTTTTAGAATGTTTAGCTTCAATATCCATTGCTAGTTTACTGACTAAAAGATTATGACCTATCCCTATAGTTACTGTTAGGGAAAACCTTTTATAAATATCATTTTTAATTTTCATAGCTAGTTCATACGGAGTGAGATTATAAAATTTTAAATAATGCGTAACATCAAGAAAACATTCATCGATGGAGTAAATATGTAAATCATCTTCACCGACATAGTCAAGATATAAAGAAACTATTTTTGAAGATATTTCTAGATAACGTTTCATCCGCGGCTTAGCAAAGACGATATCATCACGTTTAGGTAAGTCAAAGATTCTAAGTCTAGATGGCACTCCATCCGCGCGTAATGCCGGAGAGACCGCGAGAACAATTGATCCGTTACCGCGTTCTTTATCGGCTACAACAAGAGGGATTAAGAAAGGATTTAAGCCTCTGTCGACGCATTCAACCGATGCATAGAAAGATTTAATGTCAATGCAAAAAATGGTCTTAGACACGATGATTTCACCTCCCGTCAATAGAAACAACCCATAATAAAAACAACAAAATGTTTAATACAATTTTATTAATGTATAACACTATTTAGCCTTGAAATTATGGCCTGTTGCTTTTGTATTCTCATTGTATAATAAACTTTTTTGAATGCAAATATGAAAATAATGAAAGCTGATTTTCATTTCTTGCAACTAATAATCTACTAGAATAAAATTATCTTGTGAGGCAAAATTATGAACGAGAAATATCAGGAAAATTTTAGATTAAGAATTAGTGATTTTGATACTTTTGATCATCTAACACCACATGCAGTACTTGACTTATTTCAGGATGTCGCTGGTAAGCATGCTGATTTAATCGGTGTTGGTTTTGATAAAATGATTAAAGATAATTTGATTTGGGTTCTTTTAAGAACTAAGTATGAAGTTATTAAAAATCCACCTCTTTATTCAACTGTCACTGTATCGACTTGGCCAAAAGAAAAAGGTAAAATTGACTTTGATCGAGAATATGTAATAACCGATGAAAAAGGTGAAGTCTTAATTAAAGGCATTTCTAAATGGGTAGTTGTTAATGTTGCGACTAGACATTTAAGTTTTACGAGAAATATTCAATACACATGCGATATTTTAGATGAAGAGAATTTTCCTGGTACTTTTAGAAAGATAGAAGATTTCTCTGTTGAAGGATTTTCTGTCTATGAAGAGAAAACAACTCTTTCAGATTTAGATCACAACGGACACGTTAATAATGCGAATTACGCTAGATTTATTCTAAATGCGATTAATCTTCAAAAAAATGATGAAATCGCTGATTTTGAAATCGATCATATTAAAGAATTAATGCCTAATTCATTGATAAAAATCTTTTATAAAAGAGATGGCAATGTTATAATGCTTAAGGGATTTATGGAGGATGGCGAAGTTAGTTTCGTATCCAAAATAACCTTGCGTTAAGGGACTGTAGCTCATCTGGGAGAGCGATTCGTTCGCAACGAATAGGTAGCGGGTTCGAGTCCCGTCAGTTCCACCATATTTGATGAAACTTCCCCCATTTCTTTGCCCATTAGGGTATGATAGAAATGGGGGTTTTTGTTATGAAATATACATTAAAAGAAAAGCTGCAGTACGTAAAGATGCATTTAGAAGAAAATGTACCACTTCAT
>CALVKD010000073.1 GCA_944332525.1 uncultured Bacilli bacterium
TGAGAAGTACTAAGCCCTTCATTATACAAGTCTATTATTTTTAACTTGTCTTCTAATTTTAACTTCATAATAAAAACCCCTAAGTCTTTCCAATTTTACTTGGTCTAACTTATGGGGTTCACTCTAATTCTATGTAGTTTTTATTTGTGTTCTTTTCTTCTAAGTCATCAAGAGTAACCAAGGTAATTCTTGATAAGTCATGAACATGATTTAGTGGAGATACAGATTTATGATGTCTCAGACCTATGTAATTCTTGATAAGTCATGAACAAAATATGACGATTTATCATCAAGATTAGAGTCTCAGACCTATGTAATTCTTGATAAGTCATGAACCTCAAAATTACATATTGGAACAATTCTTAAAGAATCGTTAAATAAATACTATCATTCAAATAATTGGTAATCAATATTTTACTTAAATCTTTTATCAGAGTATTTTTCAAAAACATTATTATTAAATCTTGAAACGTTATAAGCAAAAACTAAATTTATAGCTATACAAAATTTTACGGAATAAAGTTTGTTATCTTTTACTTTAAACACATAATCAAAATCTAATCGATTATTTTCAAGATATGTTCTTAATAGAAACTGATAAAGAGCAAAATACGAAGTACATTTTACTTTGGATAACAAATTATCTCTTTTCAAATCAAAGCAATCTTTTTGACACCAATTCATATGAAAAACATAATTTCGATAAGAACTCATTATCTTATTAAATTTATTTTTATCAATAATAAACTTCTTTATCCATTCGTTTTTGCCATCTCTTAATATCGCTAATTTTTCTTTAAGAGTTTCCTTATTAAAATTATTCTTGTCTATTCCGTAATAAGACATTAATTGAACAAACGATTTTTTGGTTTTTAATTCATCTATTGTATTATTTTTTATTAAAAATCTAACTATGTCATTAAGCAAATTAAATGAATATTTTTTCTCATCGACTTGTTTATACTTTTTTTCTTGCATAAGAAAATAATCATCAAACATTAATTTATAAGATGAATTTATCTTAATCAAATTTTTAAACAATATATATGAAGCCGTCAAATAAACATCAAGAATCGGATACATATTATTATCTTGATAATTAACATTTTTCAAAATATTAATAACCTTACTTAATTTTAAAGAAGAAAGTTCATTAGCTAACAAATCTAAATCTTCTCTTGTTAATGATAGTTTATTTTCATGTTTAAATTTATTTATTGCAGTCAATAAATACTTTTCCATGGTTATTTTATTATTTTCATACATCTTCTCTAATACCATCAAAACAACATTCTTAAAAGACATCAGCTGAGGTATTATATTTGAATAAGCATATTTACTGATATATTGAAATTTTCTAGATTGGATGATGACGTTATTAATTGAATTCTTAAGCTGCTGATTTATTTCAATGTTCTCAATATCTGTATCAAATAAAACTTTTAAATAAGATAAAATTTTATTTTCCTTAGCCTTAATTTTTATTTCTTTTACCTTTAATCTTAACGATTTTAAAATATTGAGATCATCTATAATTTTCTCAAAATATTCTTCTTTCAATTCTTCATTAAGTTTGATATCACAAGCTAAAAATAATTCTCTTTTTAATAAATCATCTTCACTTGCTATGACAAAACTCTTTAAGTTACACTTTTCACCTAGTTGTATAAGATCTAAAATATTAGAAAATCTATCTATGAGATTTGAGAAGAATTGATTAGCTTCTTTTTTATTTAGCATCAATGACATTAAATAATATAGATTACAGATATCATTATTGATTGTGATTTTATTATATTTAACTGTTTGAACGTCAACATCTACTTTACCTAAAACTTTAACAATTTCATTTTTTAAAGATATATAAAGATTTTTTTCTTCCATATCATGATTAAATTTCTGGGCTAATTCGATATATACTTGCTCTTTATCATCAACGCTTTTTAATAGAACACCATACTTGATATATTCATCTTCATCTCTCTTTACAAAAAGATATATTAAATATTTTAAAAGGAATTTATATTTTTGCTTAAATTCACCTTGTTTATCGGGTTGAACATCTTCAGCTACTTTATCTTTATCAATGATAGTTATTAACTGTTTATAAATTTTATTTACAGAAACGTTTAAAGATTTAGCCATATCAAAAATAACATAATCAAAGAATTTACCTTTAGATTCATCAATATTTAAATTACTGAGTATGCGTAGATATTTACTATTATTTTTAGTAAATTCATCAATAAAGCCATCAACAATCTTTTGACAGACATATTTTGCTAATTTTAATATTTCGTCATCTTTATTAACTTTAAACTCATTTTTAGTATGTGACACGATTTGTCTAATAAAGGAAATTATTCGAATAATATCATAAGAGGCAATTATATTAATTAAATAATCATCTTTTAATTTATTTTGATTATCTGAAAACTTTTGACGTAATTCATTTAACTTAGTGTTCTTTTCAGAATTATTTTTAAAATAATACTTAGATAAATATTTAGACAGATAATCTATATTAATTCCATGTTCTTTTAATTTATAAGGCAGATTTTTAAAATCATTATATGATAAAACGTTTTTTTGTCTATCATTAATAGTATATTCAAAGATATTTACTTTAGCAGGAAAAGTTCCTACAAAATCAAAAACAATTTCATTTTTATCATCTCGGCTAAACAAAGCATTTAACGTATAGACAATCTGTGAAAGATTAGATCCAATTATTTTAAATATATCTTCGATATTAGCTTTTATTTGTAAATCAAAATTATTATTGTGATCCTCTTTAAACAAGTTTTTTTGTTTACCTACTCGAATATTGCTCATCAATAATTCATCATGGTTGTTTTGATTAATTCGTATAAGAGAAATTCCTTGCTTATGAGTTTTATATTCTAAATTCTTTTTTATTTCAACAACCTTTTGCAGATTAGATAAGTTATGAACATCTTCAAATTCACCAGAAAATAAAATATCTGTGTCAGTTGAAAAAGAATCTTCAAGGAAGATTTTATTATCATAATAATGTAAAGATTTAATGCCGGCCTTTTTATTAGACACGCAGCGTTTCACTAAAATTTTATCCATATAACCACCTATAAAGTATTGTATCCTTAATATTTATTATGTTAAACATAAAACTATTTAGTAATGATTATATATTATTAAAATTATGATAAAATACATTTAGTATATTTTACTTATTCCCGTAAGTATAATCAATAAAATGGGTTGATTTATATAGGAGGTGGACTTTGTGGATGATTGTAAAATTAATTTAATGAATATCGATTTACCAAGTAACGATCCAAAATACTATAAAGAATATGAGACATATGCATGCATATTAAAGAAAAAAGTAGCCGATCAAAACATCAAGAATATAGGAATTGTTGCTCCTTATGGTGCAGGTAAAAGTTCATTAATTAAAACATATATTGATATGCAATGTAGAGAAGATAAAAACTTTAAAAATAAAGTAATCTCTGTTTCTTTAGCAAATTATGGTTCCATTATTAATGACGTTGCAAATTTAAGTAACGAAGTAGATTTGAAAAATGAGCAAAATATTGAAAAAAGTATTTTACAACAACTATTCTATAAAAATGACAATAAATATACTCCATATTCTAGATTTAAAGCGTTAAAAGATAATACAAAGCAAAATTTAATAATGACAATTTCATTAATAGTAGTAATTTTTTGTATATCATTTTTTAGTTTTCAGTTTTTTGATAACGTATTGAAAATTAATCTTGACAAAAAATGGTTGATTTTAATTTTATGTACAATATCAATTATAACGCTTGTCGCTATAGGCATATTCATTTTTAATTTAATTAAAAGCAAATCTCTAAAATCAATTCAAATAGGAAAATTAAGTGTTGAAAAAAATGAAACTGAGTCAATCTCTATTTTTAATAAATATGTTGATGAAATAATTTATTTTTTCCAAAAAAATAAATTTAATATATTAATTATTGAAGATTTAGATAGATTTAATAATTTAGAAATTTTTTCAAAATTAAAAGAATTAAATTTTTTGTTAAATAAAAATGATGAAATAATTCACAAACATAAGAAGATTACATTTATATATGCAGTTAAAGACTCTATGTTTAAAAGTGAAGAAGAAAGAAGTAAATTTTTTGAATTTATTTTGCCAGTTATTCCATCATTAACATCTGATAACGTTAAAGATGAATTGGAATCTACATTAAAGAATGAGATAGGTTATATGCCACTAAGTTCAAAATTAGTAATAGATATCAGTGATTATATAAGTAGTAGACGAATATTAAATAACGTTATCAGCGATTTTATAATTCATGCATCATTACTAAATATTAGTAAAAATGATTTCAACATGGATAAATTATTCAGTTTGATGGTTTTAAAAAACATTTTGCCGTTAGAATATGAGCGTTTACAAAGTCAGAGTGAAAAATCAATAATTTTTGAAATTCTCACTAAAGGAAGAAAAGAACTTATCAATACAATAATCAAAGATTACAACAGCGAAGTTGAAAGTTTAAAAGAAAAGCTTGCGCGAATAGAAAACGAGCATCTGAGATCGATAGATGAATTAAAATATATTTTTCATGGAATACTCTGTAAAGAGCACAATAATATTATTATAAATAATTATAAGTTAGATACATTTATAGGATTAAGTTCTATTAATGTATCATATATAAATGGATATTGGAATACAGGTCAAAAGACAATAGATATTGCTAGTTTAGAGATAAAATATTTTAACAAAAAGAATTTTTTCAGTGATAGGGAAAAAATTTTAAATGAATTGACAAAGGGAAAAGAATCTATAATAAATAGCATCAATCGCATAACAAATTCAATTAATCTTATAAAAAACATGAATTTCAAAGAATTATACGATATAAGCTTTAAAGCAGGTATTAATTTAGATTTCAAAGAAAATTTTATCAAATTAGTATTAGTTAACGGATACATAGATGAAAATTATATGGATTACTTGTCTGAACATTCGGACGAATTCATGACATCAAACGATAAAGAAATAATAAAAAGCATTAATAGAAGAGATGAGATTAATGTATTACAAACTATTAATTCACCTGATAAAATAATATTAAGTTTAGATGAAAGCAAATTCGAATATATTAATATTTTCAATTACTATATCATTAATGAATTATTTAATAACAAAGATTTATATAGCAAAAAATTCAATAAATTCATATCAATGTTAAAAAAAGATCAATATAAAATAGATAACCTCTTAGAAAAAATAATAAATTCCGACATTGATTATCAAAATTTAATTATCACCTTATGCGAAAACATTCCTAATATTTGGGATTTAATATATCAAAATAGTTATATTTCCAACGAAAAAAAAGAAAATATTCTGTTTTTGATTCTAAATAGTAGCAAAATTAATACTCTAGTAAGCTTAAATGGAAATAAAAATTTATCCAAGCAAATAAATGATTCAGTAAATTTTTGTAATAAATATAATTCAGATAATATTTCAATTGATACTTTACACAAAAGTATAGATTTTTGTCTAAACAATGTTGGAGAGTTTAAAGAGAATAAAAGTTCTAATTATATATTAGAAAATAATTTATATAAATTAAATTTTCAAAACTTAATAAGCATCTTGAAATATTATTACAATAATACCGATAAAGATATTTATTCAAGAAACTATGATATTATTTCAAATATGCCTAATTGTGTTTTTAAATCTAGAATTGATGATGAGTTTGAATTATATATAAATATAGTTTACGACAACTTAAATAAGGGCAAATTATCTAGCAATAACCTATCCAATTTATTAATTGATAATAGACTTAGCGATGAAATGAAATCAAAAATTATTGAAAAGGAAAGTAATAGTATCAATTATAATTTAAATTTAACCAACAATTTAGTCGAATTATTATTAAAACAAAATCAAATTATATTACAATTATCAGATATATTGAAAATTTATGATAAAGTGGACGCATCATTATTAAAAAATTATATTGAGCATAATCATGTCTCAATTAAAATTGATAAAGAAATTTTAAATAAAAATTCTAAATTTGAAGCATACTTTTTTAATAATATAAATATTAGCTTATATAAAGAAAATTTATCTACAGATTATACGAATATTAGTAAAATAAAAAAAGATTCAAACATTGATTTTTTATTAGATAATAGATTAGTTAAATATGACTCTAATGATTTTATCACTTTCTTAAATATTGGAAAGCACATAGAAAAATATTGTATGATGTTTGACAAAAACATTTCTGAGGAAATATCAAACAAAAAAATTCAATTAAGCGATAATAATATAGAGCAAATATATTTTATCTCTAAAAAAAATTCAATCACTAGAGTATTTAATTCAATATTAGGTAGTATTGATGATAATATTATAACTCAAATATTAAAGCAAGAATCTGCTTTATCATTTATTAATTCCATTGATAATATTGATGTTTTACTAGATAGTTGTAAAGAAATATTAATTGAAAATATTAATGACAAAGAATTATTAGAAAAATTATTTATATCTATTAATATTTCTGAAGATGAGTGGCTTATTTTATTCAAGGAAAAAAATAACGTATCTAGTGACAAATGCCAGTATGAGTTTTACTTAAATGATTTCTATACCCTTCTTAAAAATAAATTTAAAAATAAAATTACTTGCTATCGAAGAGGCAAGAAAATATATATTAATTTTTTATAATGTTAATATTTTTAAATCAAATAACATTTTAATTACACTGCGTTATTTACCAGAAAATTTTGACTGTTGTTCATCTGATAAATATTTAGAAAGTTGCTCAACTAACACATACACTTTAGTTCCTGGATTAATTTGAGATGGTTTTAAATTAGTATGTTTATTAATTATTTGTTTAGCGTTTTTTATCGCTTTTGATGGATTACCAAAATTTATTAAATCATCAAATATATTAGGGTCATTTTTTCTATACTCTTTTCCAAGTGTTAAATTATAATGTTTGTTTAATCTATTTTTGTATTCGTCCCTGCCACCTTGCGTGGTTGTATTTTCAAAATGTAAAAGTATCCAGAACTCAAATGATTCATTACTCCAGCAAGCATCATACTTATTATTATAATATTTTTGATTATTCAAATTATTTAGTTTATCCACAGTTTCGTTAAAAGATGCATCTGAAAAATCATCTTTATCAAAAACTAAATAAATATTACTATTGGTAATTTGATTACTTTTAATATAATTAAGCGCCTCTTCTAATAACTTAGTCGTTCCATATCCAACTGAAACAGGTACAACAACTATGGCTCTCTTGTATATTGGATTTTTATTTATTGCAGTTTTAAATCCATTAAAATAATTCTTTTCTGTTTCCTCGCCTTCACAGAAAATATAAAAGCGTTCAACTATATTGAAACAATCACTATTACGGATTTTTTTCCACCTATCTCTCATATTTCGTCCCAATTAATTATTCTTTGGATATACGGATCTGCACCATATTTTCCTTCAAGATACTGCTTATCATATCTTGCATCTTTTCTGACCTTAAATTCAGCCAAAGAATATAAATTACTACTTTCTTCGTCATCTTTAACTGTGAAATAGATTTCATCACGTCTAAAAGTTTCTTTATTCATGGTTGTTAAATCATGTGAGGTAAAAATAATCTGTGCCTTATTTTTATTTATAGTCATATCAGTATACAAATTAATAATATATTTCAATAATGATGGATGTAATTTAGCATCTAACTCATCAATTATTAATGTAGTACCCTCAATTAAACTTTGGATTATCAAAGGCAATATCTTAAATAATTTTTGCGTTCCTGATGATTCTTCAGTAAAATGCAAATTAAAAACATTATCTCCTATTTTATGATCAGTGATGATATCTAGTCCTTGCTTATCTTTAACATAGTCAAAATTAGCAATATCAATATCCATTTCACGGAACATCTTCAAAAGTAAATTTTTAACTTTTTGATCTGGATCATTTTTATCATTAAGTCTAAAGATAAAAAGTTCTAATCGAGGGTCACCATAGTTATAGATTGCTATTTTTCTAGTGAAAAAATCCAGTAAATCACCAATAATTTCATCTGTATTATAGATTATCATTAAATATGATAAATATGGTAAATTATTTGAGATAGGTGCCTTGCTTTTAAAAGATTTATAGGATTCTCCGAGTTTTACTTCTAAATTATCTCTAGTAAAAACATTACTAATTCTATTAGTTGAAAATTTTTTTATATCTAATTGCTCGGAAATAATCTCATTTTTAAAAATACTTAAATAATATTTGTATTCATTCATTGCTGTATCAAAAATAATTTCAAATTCTGTCGGTTCAGTTATTGTTTTATTATCAAATTCAAAAGGTTTTATTTGGACAGTTTTTATCAATCTATTATCCGGATATTGTGATGTAGAATAAATCGGATTAATAATTTCATTAACCAAGGCGCATATAGCTAATAAGACATTTGATTTTCCACTGCTATTTGGTCCATAAATAGATGCAATAGGCAAAATACGTTCTCCATTAAAGTTGCTATGAAGCTTTTCTGATAGTTCACTTGAAGATGTAGCTGTCATATCTAATGTAATTTCATTTTTGATACTTTTAAAATTCTTAACGCTAAATTGTATAAGCATATTTTTCTCCTGTAAATATATGTTAATAGTTTTTTAACTTTTTTTAAACTATTTTTTGAGATTTTTTCTCATTTTACACTTTAAAAGTTAAAAAATATAAATTGATATTATTTTATAAATCTTATTTATCTTTAAAATTTCTTATGTTCATCAAAATCATTATCGTATAAATCAAAAATATATTCTGGAGAACTATTTAGAATATCTTCCAAAGTTATTTCATTATTTCTTTTTAACGTTGTCCTTTTATGAACTTGTTTTCCTTGTTTACTTGGTTCTAGATAGTCAAAAACAAGTGAGGTAAATAATCTTTGTAATCTTTTTATGTGTTCCTTATATTTCATATAATCATCTTAAAAAAATATTTGATATAAATATACCAACGTATCTAAAACTATATTCCTATATCCTTGATAAGCGCTTGGTTTATCCTTACCAAAGCCATCTCCTCTATCTATATTTGGAAAATAAAATCTGCCTTGCTCTATTAACGATGATAATTTAGATAGTTTTTTCATTTTTAAATCATGATCTACGTTATTTAATTGAAGGTATATCAATATTTCAATAATCATTTTATGCCATCGTAAAATATCGTTGTAATACTGGTACGTTAGTTCGTATTTTTTAGTATTGCTGATAACGCTATAAACTAAGGTACTAGCAGCAATCAGAATAGATATAATTGAAACGTAATCACTTAAATTTATATTTTTCCTCTATCAAAACTATCGTGTACTATAATTTTAAATTAAACATATTAATAAATAATATTTACTTATCATATTTAATAATCACTTCTTAGCAATTTCATTCCATATTTATTATTTTCTTCTAAAAAAAATAGTAAATTTTCATTAATTTTAGGAAAAAATTCATTAATATATTCTAGAACAGTTGACATTATAAAATATTGACATCCATCAGGTGGAATCAACCCTGCATCTAAATAATCAACATACTCAGTAGATTGAATCAAATTAGGTTTTTCTAAAATAATAAAACTTAAAATAATTGATGTTATATCAATAATTGTCCGAATTAATAATTCTTTCTTTTCTTTCATATTATTAGAAGAGTAATTATCAACAATATAATCATACCCATTTCCATGAACATAATCATTTAAAGTATCATTTATTTTGAACCATGTATCACGTAAATACTTATTAAATAGTTCATCAATCGTTGGATCTTCGATTAATTTTTTTATATATTTCGTAGTGCTAAAAACTTTTTTTAAATCACCATACTTCTCCTTACCATCAAGTTTACCTTTTCTCCATTGTTCTACTGCAATCTCGTTGGCAGTTTTATTTGATATATCTAAAGAGTCATTCAGTTTTTTCTCTATAATATTGATAAAATCAATGCTTGTTAAATTCTTTATGGATGAAATAGGATATTTTTCATCATCAAATTTCATCATATCATCCATAATTCTACTAATAAAAATATATTGTAACAAATCATCTCTATATTTTCTTACTAATGTAAAGGCATCAACAAAGCATCCATTGTCACAACAAAGATTTATACTTTGAATTCTATTCAATGATGCTAAAATTGATTCATTAAATAAAGAGTATACTCCGATTGATCCAACCGCAATATTTGGACTAGAAACAATATTATCAGATATTCCTAAAAAGATATCGTAGATATTATTTAATTCTTTTATACTGCACTTATAATTTTTCATATTTTTATTTTATCACATTGATAAGTATTTTAAGGCTAAACAATTTATTTTTCTTTAAATGTATTATACTAATGTTTTCTTTTTATATTTTATTAATAATACAAGATTTATGAATTTACGTTAGCATATTCAAGTAATTATATAGTTACATATTTATTCATATACTTTATATCAAAATTCTAGATATTGTTTATTGTATGATTTAAATCATTTATTGTCATAGTAATTAGATATACTTTTATGATATCCTAATAATCAATTGTTTTTGAAATATACGAAAATATGTGGATAATATTATCCACATATTTCAAAAGCTGGCATTAACTTACTCTTTCAAAAGAATGCAATATATGACAATTTATAGATATTACTTAAAAATTAAAAGTAGTAAAATCTTTTTATTATTTCTTTGGTTTTACAATTTTTGGCATTGGTGGCACAGTTTCTTGTTCAGGTACAGAGCAAATTCCTTCATCTTTTATTTTAGAACCAATTCTTACATTATGTGCGTACCCTTCATTTAATTTGCCTTTTTGATGACTACTTTCATTTATCAAGCCTTTTCTTAAATTTGTTTTTTTACTAGACATTTATCATTCCTCCTCTAAATCAAAATTACTTTTAAAATAATTATTTTTTTGCTTTTCAGCTTCTGATTTGCATTTCTCAGATATAGGTAAACAATCATCTCTAAAATATTTTTCCTCAATTGCATTCCATTGTTTTAAATAAGCATAACAAATATCATATATTTTATCTTCAGGCAAAGAACCATTAGCCACACGATACCAACTTTTTTCCATATCATAATATATAGGTGTCAATTCAGCACTTAAATCTGAAAGAATTTTTATTCTACTTTGATAAGGTAGTATTTCGTTTATCGCTATAATAAGCTGAGAAATTACGATAATTGCCCCCCAATAAAAACTTAATTGTTGCCAGGTTGCCCAAGCAGCAATAGAAGACGACGACGCAATTGCACAGAGAATATTAATTATTCTATTTATCTTTACACATCTTTTAAAATGTTCAGAAAAATAATATAACTCAAATTTTTTCTGAGTAAGTCTTGTCCAATAAAAGTGTCCCATATATCCCCCTAAACACAACTATGAAATTAAGTGCCACAATATATTTTATAAAACTGTTCTAAATAGCAATTAATTATGACTTTATTTTAACTGATATAGTATATATTTGCAACACAATTATAATTTTCTAGCAATTATGTAATTTTATATATATTTCTAGCAAAACATACATATTCACATGATTATTTTTTATATCTTTCATTATTTTTATATAAGTAGAAAAGAATTAATTATTACCTTCATTAAAATTTATTATATTTATATAATTTTACGTTCATTTAAATGCTCCAAAACTATATAAAAATATGTGAATATTTCTATTCACATATCTGTTAGTTATTGATAAATTTTAATATATTTTTATAGTCCAATGAAAGGTGCAATTACTATATTATGATCACTTAAATCCTGATAGTTTTTATCTATTACTGTCGATACAAAAGGTGAGCAAATTAAATTAACCAAGCGTTGATAAGCTAATTGCAACAAAATAATCTAATAATCTTGTTTTATCTTCATTTCGTTTTCCTTGAGTAAGAGCGTTAGGTAAAAAATATTTTAAATAGAAATTTTTGTATTTATATATTGAATTTATATCTTTGCTATTACTTAAACGATGAAATAAATCATCAATATCACAGTTAAAATCTCCTCCAATAATAGCGATTTTCTGCGGATTTATATCGTCAACAATTACATCATCAATAATATTATAAAATTCATTTATTGTATCCGGTGATCCTGATAAAAGGTGACAAGAATATAAATTAAATTGAGGATAATCAATTTTAGCAAGATCTCGATCACTAATAGAATTAAGTAAAGATAATATATTATCAGAATAAAGTAATGAATTTACGATAATTCCGACACCGCACCGCAAATTGAGTCTATCGGCATAAAAGAATTTAGCTTTGTATATTAAGTTGTTATATCTAATAGAATAACTTAAAACAAGTTCTCTATCATTGTAATTTATTTCTGAAAAAGAATTTTCATTTTGAATTTGTCCAAGTATTGTATTAGGCGCGCCACATTCTTGAATCAAAGCTATTTGAACATTAGAAGATTGCATCACATATAATAAACATTTTATTTTATCAACATATTCATTTGAAGCACCTTGCATATTCCAGGTACATATATTCAACTTCATTATTTAGTCCTCCTTGTACCAATATGGTTTTCTTATAAATCCTAGATGGTAAGTTAAATACTGTAATACTACTTGATGTTCACCTAAATTTAAAACATAAAAGTTTTTTTCAATACCCAAAATATTACCACCATGTTCTAAAGCAAAATTTAATTTATTCATCTGTTTTTTAGATTCTTCTTCGGTTAATAATTTATTTGGGTTTGTATTGCCGACAACCATTCTGGCAATGAAATGATAATCGCTTAAAGACTTATCCATAGATTATTGCTGAGCAATATTGCTAGGTGAAACAGCGGAAGAAATAATATCTAGCATTCTCATCAATCCTTCAGGTGTTTTCTGCTGAGACGCTTTAACTTCAACATGATATTTTGCTGAATTATCACTTGAACGAGTATTACTTTCATGGCATGAAATTGAGCCTTTTATTTTAACATTCATTGAGAAAGGACCAATTTTTAAACCAGCAGAACCTTCTAATTCACCCTTTTTATCATTAACTGATTCGCTAGAAACCGAGGACTTTACTTTCATATCAAAAGTAATATTAACGGCTTCTATTGTTAAACTCGGTATATTGACAATAGCCAACAATGGAACGTTCATATCAACTCTTTCCATAGCTACTTTGCTAACGTCACTACTGTCACATGCTCTATCAAAGGAAAATACAGTTGTACGCATTTTTCTTACTCCATTAGCATCGGCAGCTTCTAACCCAACCGTCTCAATAAAATCCATTGTTGATTTAGCAAGCATCATCTGCGCGTTGCAGGCAGCCTGCAACGGACCACCTATTAAAGATGCCATATCTAATCCGCTAAACTGATTTGCAATATTAACTATCCCCTCATCTGCCATAATAAATCCTCCTTTTAAGGTAAAATTTTAATTAGCTCATCACGAATTCGAAGAATGCCTTCTGGTGCTTCATCTGCTTTAAACTTTAAAGTAACAGTCGCATAGCTATCGTCTGGTTTATGACGAAAGCCTGAGATAAAACCAATCCTTGAATGACGTAAAAGTGACTTTTTATTATTACTTTTAACTAAATCATCACTATTATCAAAATCTGCGGTTAATTTTATTTTAAATTCAACATTAGCCTCACTTAAATTTAAGGAAGAAATAGGAATTAAGCATAACTCTGGTATGTCTAACTCTCTATACTCTATTTCTCCATTACTATTAAAATATGGATATTTAGTTTTAATAACCTTAGGAGATCCATTACCATCTAAATAGTTATTAAGCGTTTCAATATGCTGATTTTGAGCCACCTGATTAACTGATAAAAAAGCTTTTTGGATAGCAGACACCAATTTGTCGAAATCTTGAATCTTTGCCATACTTTACCTCTGCTATCATTATGCAATGCATAATCTTTTCTTGATAAAATCAAGAAAAGGTTTATGCAATAAATACGTGATATTGTCAAATAAAAATTAAAATTATTTTTGATTAGCCTTATTTTTCATCAAAATTATAGTAAAAATGTTAGTGTGTAGGTAACATTGACATTTTTTTACAATAAAATTATACTTTTATATAAGTATGAATGAAACTCTTATTAAACTAATAAAAACGCATGAAAACGGCTTATTTCTTTTTGATCCACCTACAGGTTTCGGAAAAACCACTGAAGTTGTCGATGTAATCAGAAAATTTTTAAAAGGTGAAGATGCATTTTCTAATGTCAAAAGAATGTTTTTTATAACAAATTTATTAGGAAATTTGCCATATAAAGACTTAATGAGTAAATTAAATGCCGAAAATAAAAGTCAAGTTCTATGGGCGCAAGCTATTAATGAACGTGTTATAAATAAGCTATTAACGGTAGAAATAAAACAGCAAGAGGTCATCAAAAGTAAAGAATATATAAAATTAAAAGAAGAAATTGAATCCTTGCAGGAGCTTCAAGATACTACAAACGTAATTAATGATGCTTCTGATAATAAAAAAGCATCTGAAAATTTATGGAAAACTCGTGAAATTTTAAAAAGGAAAATTGCTAACGATACTGAGCCAGCATTTAGAAAATTTTTAAAAAATCAATTTTTTTATAATAAATCAATAATTGAAAGAAAAAAATTTATTCAAGAGAATGCATGGTTTCGATCTCTTTACCCAATATGCGATATTGAAAAATACAAAGTTATATTCATGTCTACAAAAAAATTTATTGGTCCAATTGATACATTTAAACGTTTGCCTTTTTATTTATTTGATGATGATATAGTTAAAAATTCTGTTATCTTTTTCGATGAATTTGATTCTACAAAACAAGTTGTTTTAGATCAAATAATAGATGATGGACTAAAGAATCAAATAGATATCGTTGGATTATTTTCTGATTTGCACTATGCCTTGCAAAACATTGTAATACCAAGTAAATTACTTCAGATGACAGATTATAATAAGGATAACAATATCTATACAGTCAACGAATATTTTGATTTTTTAAGAAAGCTTTTTAAAGATAAATATAATAGTAATCATATGGAATACCTTATGAAAAGTGTCGATTTTAATTATGACAAAGCTTTTCTTTTTGATGATGGTAAATATTTTAATGTCATAAAAGATAATTCAAAAAAATTTATATGTGCGCAGTTAGATGCTAAGGAAAATTTTTTAGCATTAAAAGAATGTTCAAAAATTAATGATAACAAAGAAATCAATAGCATATTACGCGAGCTTTTATTTTGTATAGAATCATTTGAAAAAAGTGTGACTTATATATATACAAATTATATGTATTATAAAAATTCGACAAGGGGAAAAAATGACATAAGATTTTCAAATGAAGAAGCCATTTTTACGGTATTAGATATGCTGAATCTAAGTGAAGATCAAAAAAATTATCTTTTTACAAAATTACAAACAAAAGATTTTAATCAGCATTTAGTGCAAAAAGACAAATCATCAAGATGAGGATTCAGTTTTACAATTATAGAGGATAGTAATTACCATGATATAAAATCAATTGCAAGAAATTATATATTTTCACAAACACCAGAAGATGTATTTATTAAACTTGCCAAGAAAGCTCTTGTTATCGGAATTTCTGCTACATCGAATATCAAAACCTGCATAGGAAACTATGACTTAAAATATCTATGCTCTAACTTAAATGAAAATTATCTTACAATAAAAAAAGAAGATGAAGAGAGAATTGAAAAAAAATTTAATGAGCAAATTCAATCTACACGTAGTAAATATAGCATCCATGCTAACCTTGTAGATGATTTTGATGTTTTTTCAGATAAAGAGAAATGTGAAGTACTAATTAATAATCTTTTCAAAGATGAACTCAAAAATAAATATATCAATAAACTTGATGAAGAAAAAATTGATTATTATTATTTTTTAATTGAGCTTAAACTTACTTATATTTATAACGAAATATGCCAAAAAAATATAAAATCATTTATTGCATTCGTAAATTCCTTTCCTAAAAAAGATGGAAAATTCAATTTAAGCAGATTAGAAAACTTATTTCAGGACATTACTAATCAAAACAAATTACCAATGATAAATTTTGAAATTGTTAAAGCTGATGATTTTGATAATAAGTTTAATAAAATTAAGGACAAACTAGCAAATAATGAAACAGTGTTTGTTTTAACAACATATAGCACAATAGGCTCGGGAAAAAATATACAATACCCTATTCCAAACAACTGCGATAGCGTTGTCATGATGAACTCTGAGCGTAATGATAAAGATTTTGAAGGAATATATTTACTTACTCCTACAAATTTAATTCAAAGTCTAAGTAGCGAAAGCGATGATAAATTTAAAGACCTATCTAGATTTTTATTTCATCAAGAATATCTTTATCGCGACAATAAACAAACCTATATTCAGATGAAAAGCAATATTATCGCAGGATTTAGAAAAGTATTCTTTAATGAAACTCTCCCTTTATACACAAAGAATAAAGATATGCAAGTACATATGATGAAAATCGTCATTCAAGCCATTGGCAGAATTTGTCGTTGCCGAAACAAAAATAAGAATGTCTACATCTATTGTGATAGAGTTTTAGCTACCAATGTTATTGAGGCTTATAAAGAAAATCCAATTAAAATGTGTAACGATGAATTTAGTGCTTTGCTAAATATTAATATTAAACCGCAGACTTCTAATAAATTAGAATCATTCTCACAGCAAAATCATCAAATCCAAGCTAATATTAACTTAAAAGTAAAAATTCTTAGACAATCACCAAAGAATATTACTGAGTGGAAAGCATTACGTGATTTTGTTCTTAAAAATCCTACTACTAATAATCCTGGCAAATATAGTGAATATTATTTTTGTTTTGATAGTGCATATACTGGGTATTCATATTGTCAAAATTATAATTATGATATCGTAAAAATGTTAATGGATACGAGATATGATATGAATCAAGTAAGTGAATCGGCATGTGAATTACCGACAATAATGGATATACCTGGCATTCCAGCTTTTTTTGCAACTAAAGGATATGCTAGACATTTTAAAAAGGGCAAATATATAATGAGCCCATCTCTTTTCAAGCAAATTTATTTAGGTGCATTAGGTGAAGTTGTTGGAAAATTTATTATTGATAAAGAACTCGGAGTGACATTATCTGATCTTTCAGATGATGAAACTTACGAATTCTTTGATTATAGATTAAATGACTTATATTTTGATTTTAAGCACTGGGATAGATTTAGAGTTGACAACATTGCCTACACAAATAAAGTTGAAAGAAAGCTAAAAATGATTAAGGGAACTAGATGCTTTGTGATTAATCTTATTAAAAGAACTGAAGCAAAAAGCAAAGAAAACATTTCTGATAATATTGTGCAAATACCATATCTATTTGATCCAGAAACAGGTTTAATAAACGAAGAGGCAATAAAGTATATTCAAACATTTTTATATTAAAATATGTTGCAAGATAAAAGAATCTTCTATGCCTAAAGAATGATTCATGATTATATCTCTTCACAAATTAACTCTAATATAAAATATATAGTTAAATATTTTTCTGTTAATATCTTTTTATTTTAAAAAAATTAGAATATAATAGAAATCAAGGGTGGGTTATATGTTGAATATTTTTTATAATCGGTGTAAATGCAAAAGTTGATGTTATCATTTTTCAGCTGTATCTATTTATTAAAAATACTTTAAACTAAATTACATTTTATTAAGTGCAAAGTATTTTTAAATAGTTATGTTTTATTGTGAAAACAAAATACCCTTTTTAAATCTAATTGATATTTTTAATAAATTCTTAGAAAGGAGGTCATATCTAGTGTTTGAAAATTTAATAATAGGACAAAATCAAAAAGATTTTGAAAAATATATTAAAATTAAAGGAAAATTTTTATTCAAGCAAGTTTATGACTTTTTATTATCAATACCCGGAAATAAGAATGCGACATATGATCAAGTTAGCTCTTGTATTAGATATGATAAAAATTTACGTGATAAACTTTATATTTACTTGGCGACATTTGAAGAATTTTTAAGAGCGAAGATTTTTGATAAATATGATATTAAAGATGCTAAGTATGTTATTAATAAAAAAGACGAAAATTACATTAGTGATTTATACAAAGAAATAATAAAAACTAACGATAATGAAACCTCAAATCTATATAATATCTTCAATTTAGATTTAGGCGATACTATATCTATAGTGCAGCAATTACAAATGTTTGACCAAAAAACAATTGAAGAATTTCATAAAATTCGCAAATTACGAAATGAGGTAATGCATCATAATTTAATAATATTAGGTAAAGAAACTATCTTAGAAAAGGTTAAGGCTAACCAAGATATAATTAAAAAATATGTTATCAGTTTAGCAAATCAATTACCTGAAGGATATAAAGACAATTTTATTGATGACATCAATAGACTGCGTTGCGATGTTCCTGAATATAAAATAATTTTAGGAGGATGATATGAATGACAAATATGTTTCAAAAGAAGAAGTGAAACCATATAGACATCTTTTTCATCAATGGATGGAAGGGATTCGTGATTTCATAAAAGAAAATGGGATAAGCTTCACCTATATGTTAGTAGGAAGTGCTAAACGCAATTTAGTAATAAGGCATCATAACAAAGGCTTTGATTGCGACTATCAAATAATGATAACCCGCAACAAAAAGAATCTATGTGCTTGGCAAATAAAACATTTGTTTATGAATGAATTAAATAAATTTGTCACAAAAGATGGTTACACAACATGCAAAAATAGTACTTCATCTATTACGATTAAAAAAATTGGTGAGAATGGCATTTCAATGAGTTTCGATGCTGTAATTTTGATTAAAGAAAATAATCTGTTAAAAATATTGCGGTATAACAAAGATTCATTGACCGAAGACAAATATAAATATGGTTTTGAAACTCTTCCAGATATGAAAGAGTTTAGCAATAATTTAATGAAAATCAAAGGTCAGCAATTATGGAATAAGCTTAGAGACCTTTATTATCAAAAAAAGATGATTGAATTAACTGAAAATAAAACAGGAAAAAAGTCATTTCAAATTTTACATGAGGCAGTTAACGAAATTTTATTTCAAAATGAACATCAAAATATCAAATAATTGTTAGGAAAATAACATAAAATAATTAGGAATTATTGTTGGGAAAAATATGATTAGAGATGAATTGATTAAACTTTTAAATTGCTATAAAAATATAGCGTTACGAAAGGATAATAATTTAAAAATAGCATTAATAGTAAGTGTTATTGGAAAAACGAATACGACAAATGATTTTAAAAACCACTCAGTAACAACAGCATATCTTACTGCAGAGGATTGTAATGAATTAATTAATGCTTTAAGATTAAATGGTTTTTATGTTGAGTTGTATACTGATTTTGAAACATTTTTAAAGGACTACTATAATGGTTTATTTAATTGTAATTTTATTTTTGAAAGTAGTCCAAAAGGAATAGCGAAAGGGAAAGATGCCCTCCTTCCTTCATTCTGTGATTCCGTTGGGTTAAAACATATTGGACCAGATGGTTCATCCTGCTTGCGATGCTGCAATAAATATATGTGGTATTGTGCTTTAAAATACAATAATTTGCCTGTTCCAGATACATACCTTTATATTGGAAAATGGGTAAATAGTCTGCCAAATAAAGGAAAATATATTATCAAATTAAACGAAGAATGCGCTAGTATAGGTCTATCCAATGATTCAGTAATAACTGATAATACTCAGTTGATTGATAGCCACTGTCAGAAATTATTTAAATCATATAGTGAGCCAGTTATAGTACAAAAATTTATTGATGGGTATGAAATTGAAGTTCCAGTATTATCTAATAGAAAAAAAATATTAGTATTACCACCAATCGGATTGAAATTCAATAATAAAATAGTGTTAGATGATGCTTATTTTGATTATGATACAATATATGATAATGGATATGGTACTGTTTTGTTTGAAAATATAAATAAAGAAATATCAGATAGATTGATTAATATTGCTTATAAAGCAATTGAGGTCCTTCAACTACAAGGATATTTTAGAGTTGATTTTCGTGTAGATAAATCTGGTAATCCATATATCATAGACATAAATAATGATCCAACACTTAACGAAGAAGGATCGTACCAATGTAGTTTTAAAGCTCTGAATTTTGATTTAAAAGATGTGTTAGCAATTATTATTGGTAACGCGCTTATTAATCAGTCCAATATTGAATATCAGTAAAAAGCAAAGGTCTACCCCAAAAACTCCAAGCTTTTCCTAAAATATTTTCTCCCATAGGATTAAACAACAAATCCTTTGTAAACTCTTGGTGTATTAGTTCTTTTAAAAGTTCATTTCTTTTTTGAAAAAATACTTTATTATTAGGAAGAGGTGTTAATTGTGTTAAAGAAGAAATAAAATCTGTACTAATATTTTTATTTAAATACATTCCAATTAAACTATAGTTATTAATAATATAATATCGATAGTAATCATCGGCATTAGTATTTTCTGAATATATATCATATAATTCTTTATATAAATTGAAGGCGTTTTCTTCCTGACCAGAAAAAAAGTATATTAGACCTAAATTTATTTTGTATAATAAGGCATTAATTTGATAATTTCCTTCTATTGGAATTATCTTTAAAAAACTTTCAATATATTTTTGTGACATATTATTTAGTACTTTGATATCTTTGAAAATATTTGCGAGAATATAATTATTTGTGAGGGCTGGCAAAAAGGTTTTTAATTCGTTATATTCATTAAATAAATATAAATTATTATCAGTTAGCATTATCACATCATCATAATTACCAAGAATCAATGTATTGGCTTGATGATTAACAAGGCAACACACATAAGGACTTTTAGAAGGTATATCCTCATTCTTAAAATAATTAAGAGCTGTTGCTGTGTTACCAAATGTTATGTCTATCGTATGCGAATAATTATTTCGTGCAAGAAAGTAATAATACTCAAATTTAAATTGTTTATCATTACTAATATATTTTCTGAATACCTCGATAATCTTCTGTGTCAATTTATCAATATCATTATTTAATTCTGTATCGATTTCAAGTTTTGAAATAGCTGCTTGAATCCATAGATAAGGTTCACTTGATAAAAATGATTCATCATTTACAAAAGTTTTCAATTTAACTGATGCCTCATTATATGATGAGACAAATGTAGTATCATTTATCATTATCAATGCTTCTAAATATTCTTTTTGAAACATGACATACAAGTTATTAAAGTCCATACATAAGCATTGTTTTGCCTCTTCAAATTGCTCATTAAAGTAATAAGAGTAGGCTTTAATCAATTTATCCCTATCATCCAGCATATCAAACTCTATCAAGCATTGCTTTAGTATCGTATCTTCGCTAACTTCTTGATGATATTTTTTATAATTTTCAATGCAGTATGTAAAATAGCAATTTGCAGCATTCTTTTTGTTTTCTGCAAAGAAATATTCTTGTGATCGTTTGTAAAAATTCGAAGGTACAATACTTTTTAACGTATTAGCATATGTCTCGTGATAAGAAATAACGTTTTTATTGTATTTTATTAAAATAGACCATAATCTATTACTTTTAAATTCAATATTATTTGTATTATCTTTATAAATATCACCTCTTTTCGCTGCACTAACTGCCTCATAAAAGAAATCGTTTTTAAACTGAGACATTACTTGAAGAAATAGCATTGGAAAATTGTATCCAATAATTGATGATTTATTAACCATATCTAGGGCTTGCTTTGATTTATCAAGATCACTAAGATAAATTTTTAATCTTTGTAAAAGTACTTGTTGCAAACTATTTGAATAGTCTTTTGCAGAGAGATTATTGTCCAAAAGCTCGCTAATTACACCAATGTTTCCCATTGATGTTTCAAACAATTCATCAACATCAATATTAACATTGTATTTTTTCAAATATTTTTTCAAAGAGTTTTTATCAATATTTTTTAAGCGAAAAATACTGACTTGATTATTCTCATTTATAAAATCGTTTAAGGAATCAGTATCTGTCCAAGTTAAAATAAATGTCGCTTTATTTATCCAATTATTTTGCCTATCAAAAAAAATTAGTTTTTTTAAAAGACCTCTTGATTGCGGGTCCCATTTATCAACATCATCACAAAGAAAAAATACTTTTCCACTATGATTAAGTATTTTACTCATCTTTTCTAAAATAAAACATTCGGTTTTATTGTATATTGTTGGAAAAATATTTTCTTTTTCTAACAACCTTAATATTGTTTTTATAGTTGTTTTAGAGTTTTCAAAAAGTTTTTTGAATTTACGTGATATTTTCTCAATTTGGATATTTTCAGCAGAATTTATATAGTTCTTAAATTGAGCAAAATCTTCTAGGCAAGAAATAATGTCTGCTGGAGTCGTTAATTCAATAATCCTTCTTGTAGATATTTTATTGCCTATCAGTTTATTCTTTACACAATTTAAAAAAAAACTTTTTCCCTGTTTAAAATCACCTTGTATAATAATTGCTTTGCTCTCGCAATCAATAGTTATTGCTTCTAAAATTTCAGTAATACCTATACTATCATCTATCAATTCATCTCTGATCATATTTTCCCCACAATAATTCCTAATTATTTATGGGAAAATCAGTTATTTTGTTAGATTATAATTTCTATAATTTTTATTTATAATTTATTTCTATAATTAAATTTTTTTAAAACAAGTTTTTTTCTATTTACTGTGACTTCAGTATAAATTTGTGTAGTCGCGACACTGGCATGACCTAATATTTCTTGTACAGATCGTAAATCCGCTCCATTAGCTAATAAATTAGTAGCAAATGTATGACGTAAATAATGGGGTGTTGACTTTTTAGACAAATTAGCTTTTTTTACATATTTTGAATAGATTTCTTCAATGCCGTGTATTGTGAGTCTATTACCATATCTGTTCAAAAACAAATAATTACCTCCTTCTTTTTTTCTTTCTTTTAATAATGTCATAATCCGATTCCAAGTAATTGGTGATGATATGTAGATAAGTCTTTGCTTTCTACCTTTGCCATGTATCAACAAAGTTTTTTCTGAAACTAATATATCACTTAATTCTAACGAAGATGCTTCACCTATTCTAATTCCCGTGCTAATTAACAAATCAACCAAGGCTGCATCTCTTATAAAACTTCTTTTTCCAAATGGCGATAATGAATCAATATCTATATTGAAGCATTCAAGAATTTTCGAAACATCATTTAATGATAATGTTTTAGGCAATTTTCTTTCTTGCTTAAATTTGAACTTTAATTTTTGAAATGGGGAAATAGAAATAACTTCAATATCAATAAGATAATTATAGAAATTTTTTAAAGTAATAATTTTACGTCTTATTGAAGAATCTTTAAGCTGCAAATTTGAATGCAAATAAGAAATATAAGCACAAACATCTGGTTTTTTCACATTTTTTTCAAATTCAAAAAATAATTTCAAATCACTTCTATACGCTGCAAGTGTCTTATCTGAAAGATTTTTTGTGACTTGAAGATAATTTATAAAACTATTGCTACTGTCCATATATAAACCTCGATATCTATTTTTCTAATAAAAGTATAGCAAAATATAATCATTATTCGTGGATAAATTTAGATTTTAAGATATTTTTTTCATCATTTTATTGTATAAATGAAAAATAAAATAATATTTATTATTTCTTTTAATAGCAATATCTCTAATTTTACAAACAATAACTAACTATTATTGTGGGGGGGAAAAGCAATGGGTTTTGATAGTTATGACAATGTTTTAAGATATTTATATTTAAATTATCCAGATAATCGTGTGAATAATAATAAATATATTATTGGAAATGAAAATGAAGAAATTAAAGAGCATTTTCGCTTTTTGAGCATGAAGCAAAGCGTATTTAAAAATATCCAATATGTTGATGGCTTATTTGAAAATGTGGCATTAACTGGTTCGACATTTGAAAATGTCAAATTTAAAAATACAAAATTGATTGGCAATAGCTTTGCAAATAGTTATTTTTATAACACTGAAATATATGGTACTCGATCTTATTTCTCAGGAAACAATTTTAGCCAAAGCAGTTTTGAGCAATGTTTTCTATACAATGTTAAACTCATTAGATCTGGTGTTTTAAATTCGGTTTATCATCGCTGTAATATTATAAATTCTAAATTTCGCGGAAGTACCTTTGAGGGAACTCAATTTATTGATTGTACTTTCGATAATTGTGATTTCAGCAATCTTAATATCGATTATACATTATTTTCTAAAAACACTTTTAGAAAAATTATTTTTCCGTTCTACCAAATTGCTTATATTATCGGGGCTGCAGATTTTATTACTGATGAGAATCAAATTGTATGTGCTAAAGCAGGTGATAAGGTTGTTTCCGCAAAGGAGTATTTTTCACAATCAGATAAATTGATTTTATATTATCTTGATAAAAAAGAATATTTTCCTGTATGCAATTTACTTATAGCAAAACATATGTATGTACAAGCTAAAGAATACCTTTTAACAGGAATTAACGATGAAATAGAAAATAAGAATTTTAGAATGATAAGCAACTATTGCCGGCTAGCAAAATATCACAACATTGTAGATGAAGCATTAAAGCAAAAAATAATCGAGTTAATGGATAATTTTGCTAAGTCAGATAGTATGCCAGAATCACAAATAAATTCTTATTTAACATACATTGGAAATATAAAAAATATTCTTAACGAGGGAGCACGTTCAACAGTAACATTGAATTATGTCATTCGAACAAATACGAATAAATATGATGAAAAAGGTGTTGAATATGTTAATAACCTAGTTAATGAATTAAATAGAGAACTATCTTCGAAAGAAAATATTCAGGGATTTGAGGTTAAAATAACTAATCATTCACCATTTGAAATAGCTATTGCAATTATAACTTTATTATCAGCTTTACCAGCATCAATTGATTCTGTAATGAATATAATCACAAAAATAAAGACCAAGGGAGAATATGAACTAGTTGATCCAGATGCTTATAAGAAAAATATCGGATTGGAAATAGAAAATTTAAAATTGAAAATATCTGAATTGCATGAGAAGTATTCTGGTGAAGAACTCAATAACCGTATTTCTGAAGTAACGCAGACATTGCAGACAGATTTAGAAGAATTATATGATAAAGATATTATGATTTATAAGATTAAAAAAAGAACTAAATGAACCTGTTTGGTGAAAACGGACTCGTAAATAAAAAGCACATTATGATTTTGTAATCTGATGTGCTTTTTTAGTACTATAAATCAAAGGAGGAAAAAATATGTATGTAAGAAAGTCAAAGCGCAAG
>CALVKD010000074.1 GCA_944332525.1 uncultured Bacilli bacterium
TGAGAAGTACTAAGCCCTTCATTATACAAGTCTATTATTTTTAACTTGTCTTCTAATTTTAACTTCATAATAAAAACCCCTAAGTCTTTCCAATTTTACTTGGTCTAACTTATGGGGTTCACTCTAAATCCTAGTTATTTTTAATATATTTTTTTATGTTATTTAATATTACTTATCCCAAACATTTAAAATATCATCAAATGAGAAGGCTTTGTCACCGGCAACTGAATCACCAACAGATGCAGCGATAACATCATCTAATTCGATATTTTCAATTTCAATAATTGGTTCAACATATATTTTTTTCATTTTTAAATATCTCCTTTATTACATTGCATTTAAAGCATTTAAGATAGCTATGCTATTATCTGTTAATTTGCTCATTGTTTCTTCATCAGCTAAATAAGCATCAACTACAGAATTAATTGAATGTCTAGCTTCTTTCATTAAGTAAAGTTGACCTTCATATTCCATATAGCAAACAGCTGCGAATGTTTGATCCATGTGTTCGAGTAAATCATCGATAACTAATGCAAACTGAGCATATTTTGCAGTAGGATCTGTTTCATCTAAATCAACTGTTGAATTAGGTGTTGCAACATAAGCAATTTCATCACTAGTAAATGCTGTTTGATAAGCACTGATATTTTGTTGTTTTAAATGTGTAACATAATCAGCAGCAGTTGTAGAACCATTATATAATTTGTTTAAATCTGAACCTTCAGCAATTTTAGTGCCATCAGCAAGAATTATTCCATACGATGCTTCTTTAACAAATTTATCCATAGGAATATTTGTTCCGAATCTAATAGAAAGATTATCCATTTCAGCTAATGGCGACTCATTAATAATTATTGAATCAGTTAGATTAGCATAACCTTTATAAATATTTTTTATTGTGAAACTTGAAGTAGGTTCATTAAAATTAAAAATATAACTATCACCTTTTAAGTTAATAGGTTTGATAGGTGTTTTATTCTCCTCAGTTGTAACTTCTAAGTTATCAATATATTTTAATGTAACAGAAACACTTGAAAATTTTTTATTGTTATTTGAAAAAGTAATATATCCTTGTGATTGCATAGCAAATTTAATGCCATTATATTCCTCTATTTCCACTCCGTTTCCAGTGACTGACCAACTATCATCAGTGGTTTTTAATTTATTTTCTATATCTTCCGGTCCATATGTTAGGCCAGAAGCGACATCATATGTATTAAAATCAATAGCAGTAACATCTTGTTGTTTAATTGTTCCACTAGCTTTCAAAGAAGTTTTAGTTTCCAAAGTTTCAAAATACTTTTCATCAGTCAATTGATTTTCCTCTTGTAAAGTAATTTTCAAACTTTCAATACCGATTTGATTACTTTGTGATGAGAATAAAAACTTAATCCATTTACAACTATAAGAACTAATGTCACCACTATTTAGTAAAAATGAATCGGAACTTAAATTTTCAATATTAGAAAAAGACAATCCATCTGTAGAATATTTTGCAGTAATAGTCTGTTTTTTTGTATTCCATTGTTTGCAAGTCAATGTAAATGACTTTACAATGAAACCTTCTTCTTTCAACGCAAATGTTATTGGTGATCCTTTTGTAACAGGCATATTATCAATAGTTTGCGATTGTTTATTCGCACTATCAAAAGTAATCTCGGCACTTGGCAAATCTGCAACACCAAAATTTTCACTATTTACGACACGTTCTTTATATGAACTATTCCATGTAGAAAAGTCATCAAAACTAGTGAAATCATAAATGTATTCTCTGTTTGATTCTGCCGCCTTCGCACTAGTTACACCATCTGCTGCAGACAAAGCAAAAACACCTCCGCCCACGAGCAAAGAAGCTGTAACTAATAATTTTAATTTGTTCATTTGTTTGCCCCCTATAAATAAATTAAAATATTGTTTACATTAAAAATGTTATCCCTTAGAAATATAAAAAAATATAAGACATATAAATAAAAATGTTTATAACGCAAAAAAGATTAAGTTATACAGGATTTATTCTAAAAACAGTAAATATTTTTAGAAAAACATATAGAAATATAACTTAATCTAATATTTTTACAATCACTATCTATAAAATAGTGGATAAATTTCTATAAACCTTCCAGGAATATATAATAAGGGGCAAACAATATTATTAAATTCGAAGGAAGGTAATCAAACATTATCTTTAGATAATGTAAGATTCATTAAATGATAAATCTAACTATAAAGTCAAGACTTATTCTTTGGTTCCGAAAATATCTTCAAAATCTAATCCAAAGTCACCAGCTTGATTACCACCTACAGAAGATGAAGCTATGACATCATCTAAAGATACTTCTTCAATCAAAATTTCAGGAACAATATAATTCTTCTTCATTTTCAATACTCCTTATTATTTTTATGCTTGATAACCAACAATTGCATTTAATACATCAATGCTTTCATCAACTACATGATCATCAATATATTTTTGAGCTAAAGATCTTAAAGAATAGGTTACTTCATTCATGACATATAAACCATCTGTTGTTTGCATATAGCAAGCAGCTGTAATTTCTTCATCAATATGAGCAAGCATATTATTAACAACAATTGCATATTGGAAAAATTGAGCTGTTTCAGGTGTTTCTGATTCTTCAAGAGCACCTTCTTCATCAACTTTAGCAATTGTACCATGATCAACTTCTTGATAAGGTAATGCTAATTCATCAATAGTTGTCTTTCCTTCTGCTAAAGTATTTAAATCTTCTCCAGCTAATCCAAAGACGACACCATATTTAGCTGTTTCATCATAGATTTTTGAATCTAGTGTTGCACCAAATCTTAGTGAAGCAGCTGAAACACCAAATCCACTATAAGAAATATTTAATCCAGTGACATCCAAATTATCTTTTAACCCCGATTCTATATACTGAGTTGTCGAATTAATCAATTTAAAAGAAGTCGTTCCTTCTGGAAAATAATATTTTCCGTCTTCACTTATATCAACATTATCAAACACAACACCATTTAGACTAGATTCTACAGATAATTTACCGCCTGTAGATGTAACTGATATAGAACTAATACTATTTTCTAATAATTTAAATGTAACGGATGGCTTTTCAGTCGTCTTAGGATAATAGATTCTTAAATATCCATCTTTATTAACAACTGGATAATTATTATTATCATTTTTTTCTGAATCAATATTCCAAATAGTATTATCTAACCCAAGAATAGAAGCATCATTATCTGTTGCTTTTAATGTTTGAGTTTGAACAATATTATCCAAATTAATAGAAGATTTCACTTCACCAATACCAGCATATGCAACCATAGATGTTTTAGTAGTTTCTAGTTGAAAAATTTGTCCAGGAGTTAAGTCTTCAATCAATACAAACTTAGCATACAAATTTAAATTATCAGATATTGAAGTATCATTATCAAACGGCATTGTTAATTCAAAATCAGTATACCAACCGATTAAAACATAGCCTTCTTTTTCATAACTCACAGATGAAAAATCTATCAAATTACCACCTTCGACAGTTTGACTTCCTAACAAAGATTCACCATCATAAAAATTGATATTATATTTTTCTTGTGAACGATAAGTTATTGAAAAAGTATTACAATATAATGAATTTGTTGTACATTTTAAAATAACACTTACATCTCCAGACAAATTATTAATATCAAAAGAATAATCTACATATGTTGTAGAATTTGGTTTGCTGTATCTAACATTATCGTATTCAACAACATCACCGACAGAAATTGTAATATTGCCTGCACCCTTGCTTGAGTTAGTATGTGTTTTTAAAGTAATATTAGTGATGACATAACTTTCAGGAATATTTGATAAGTTGAAAGTCATTGAATTTCCTTTAGTAATTTGATCAAAATTGCCATTATAGGTATTGTTCAATGTAGCATTTGCACCTTCAATAATATCACCAGATGCCGTTAACTCATTTCTATCAACGATAGAATAGACAACTGTTTTTTCACCTTCCGCCGCATTGGCTTTCATTATGTTATTAGAAGAGGAAGCTAATAGACCCCCCCCCACAAGCAACGCAGCACTTGTGATTAACAATTTAATTTTTTTCATGTTCTTCCCCCTAAAAATTAATTTGTTCTTATACTATATTAGTCTACTACTTTATTTAGGAAAATCCCATGTCTAAAGGTAAAAAGAACGTAAAGATAGCACCTTATTTAATACATTAAATAAAAATTCATATGGTTATTAGATTTTTTTATATAAATTTTGCTTTTATCCATAAAAGTGCTTATATAAGCGAATAGTTTTATAATTTTATTTAATTTAGTAAAAATAGAAAATTATTTATCAATTTTTTTATTATAAAAATTATTCTTTCTAAGTTATTAAATTTATAAAAATAAAGATAGCCATTGCCATGCGATAAGGCTTGCGAAATTAAATAATAAGATAAGATTTCTTCTTTATTATCTTTAAAATATTTATCTAAATAATTATTAACTAAAGTGAAATAAGTTTGAGGTTTATCATTTTCTAGAATATTTAATCCAAAATAATTTTTTAAAAATACTTCTTGGAATTTTTCTTTCTTTAATCCTTTAATGCATATTTCATTATAAAGTTCATAGGCTTCATCAATATTAAATTTTTCATGCTGAAAATATTTATACTTAATGAAAGTATGTTCTTTAACTAATTCTCTAGCTAAATTATTTGTTAATTTATCTTCTTTCTTTAAATAAGCAAAGAAGGCGATTAATTCAAGTAATGTTTTAAAGGATATTAAAATGAATTCACCTTGATTATAAGATAAAAGTTTTTCTGCGCTTTTTAAAAGATTAACGATAATATCTCTCGTCTCTAAATAATAACTATCATTAGACTGAATATTTTTTAATAACTGTATTTCTCGATTAAAGACATTATTTTCTTGATAAGGCAAATCTTCAACTTTAGATAATAAAGAAAATTCATCATAGATTAACTTATCAATAACATTTTCTTTTTCTAAGCAATTAGTAATTAATAATTGAGAATTAAAATGCGGATGAATCACTAATGATAAACAGAGGTATTTATCAGTTAAATCATGGCTAAGATATTTATTGACGATTTGATGATAAGTTAAATCTTTTTCTTTTAAATAATCTAATCGGAAATACGGCAAATTTTCATCAATTTGCTGAATCTTTTTAATTAACTCATCAACTTCTAAAGAAATATCGTTTTTAACTTGAATTGAAACATGCTGCGATAATCTTTTAATTGAAAGGTGTTCAATAACCATGCGCATAGAAAAAATAGTTAATTGACTCTTCTCCTTTTTTAAAAGCAGATAAGCAATCATCGCCGTCACTAAAGAATAATCAATTACATCAAGAAACGAAGGATCATCAGAAATTAAGCTTTTTTGGTATTTATAAAGTTTTTTTAATAGTTCATCCATATTTATTATCATTACCATGATAAATAATTGTTACAATATGTAAAAGCATATTTCTTGAATTAAATGCACGCGTTATTTATTATGTAGTCATTAAGGTATTAATTATGGAAGAAGAATTAACAATCAAAAAGCCAAGAATTTGGGAAATTGACTTTTTAAGAGGCTTAGCTATTATTATGATGATTCTCGATCATTTTTGCTATGACTGCTTGTTCTTACCGCATATTTTTTCTAATTTCTATCAGATAAATAACCCGTTTGTAAATTTTCTTTATAATGATATTGGTCCAATTTATTCTAGTAATGTTAGAAACGTCTTCCACGTAATCTTTGTCGGTATCTTTTTGATGTTGGTAGGTATCTCTTGTCACTTTTCAAAAAATAATCTAAAAAGAGGTTTACTCTTATTATTAGTTCAAATAATATTTGGAACAATCATGGAAGTAGTCTCATTTCTAGCTAAAGAGGACTTCAGCGTCTGGTTTGGTATTTTATACGCGATTTCATTTTCTATTCTAGCGACTGTCTTATTTGATTTCTTATTAAAGAAAGTCAAATATAAACAGTTTATCTATCTCGGAATGGGAGTTATCTTAGTTACTATCGGCTTAATCTTCCATCAATTCACCGAATACCATTATGTCAGTGATATGACTTTATCTAATTTCTTTAAAATCATTCTTGGAATCAATGCCTATGGCGCGGATTATTTTCCTCTTTTCCCGTTGATGGGCTTTTGCTTCATCGGTAAATTCATCGGAGAATTTTTCTATAATGATAGAAAGTCATTATTACCAAAGCTCGATAAAGCCTACAATAAGCCGTTTTGCTTCGTCGGCAGACATTCAATTATCTTTTATTTAGCCCATCAGGTAGTCTTAGTCTTAATTCTCGGCATCATCATGCTCAGCTTAGGTTATAAATTAGCCCTTTAGGAGGTCAAATGGATTTAACTAAAACACTTTTTGAAAACTTTTATCAGATTAATAAATTACATCCAACATTTAAAGCGATTAATTATTTAGGTAAGAAGATTTCTTATCAAGAACTTTTTGCTTTTGTTAACAACATCGCGCATTTTTTTAAGTCTTTAGATTTAAAAAAAGATGATTTTATCACCTTAGTCGCTCCAAATATTCCGGAAGCCTTCTACTGTTTTTTAGCAGGTGAGAAGCTCGGATTAAAGGTACATCTTCTCCATCCTCTTGCCGGCAAAAATCTTGTCGAAGAAGAAATTAAAGATAAAAATTCAAAATTATTTATCACCGCGGATATCTTTTCTAAAAAGTATGAAGACATTATCAAAGTAACTCCGACTTTGCTTTTGTCCCCGGTAGATTCATTATCCTTTATAAAAAAGGCTGCGTTTAAATTAGCTAACTTAAAAAACTATACTTCGGAAAAATGCTACCATTATCATAAGATTCCACATTTTAATAAAGAGATTAACACTGAACATTTTAATAATAAAAAAGGCTGCGTTTATCTTTCTTCAGGAGGAACGACAGGTAAAAGCAAAACCATTGAATTATCTGACTATGCAATTCTTGCTTTATTAAGTCAAACCTATCATATTCTTGATAAAAAGATTATCGATAACCATTATATGTTATCAGTTTTACCAATGTTCCACGGATTTGGTTTAGTCATGGGTATTTTAACTCCGTTATTCTTTAATGCAAAAATTACCATGCTTCCAAACTTCCATACTAAGCCGGTAATTAAGTTAATTAAGAAAAATGAAATTAATGCGATGATCGGTGTCCCATTAATTTATGAAGCTTTATTAAGAAATCCGAAATTTAATGGACCTTTATTAAAAAATCTTTATGTTTCCTTTGTCGGAGGCGATTTTATTTCTCCGTCTTTACTTTCGCGGTTTAACACTCGCATGGCAGAAAATAATTCTTCCTGCTTGCTTTTAGAAGGCTATGGCTTAACAGAAACGGTCACCGTCTGCAACGTTAATACCATTGATGAAAACCGTGAAAAATCAGTTGGTAAACCATTACCTAACGTTGAAAATTTTATTATTGATGAAGAAAATAATATTTTACCTCCAGAAGCCATCGGAGAAATTGTCATCACCGGAGAAACTTTAATGAACGGCTACTACGAAGGTGATAGCCCATTTATTGAAATTAATGATAAAAAAGGTGTGAGAACTGGTGATTTAGGTTATCTAGATAAAGACGGCTATCTCTATTTCGTCTCCCGTAAGAAAAACGTTATTTCTTATAAAGGCTTTAACATCTATCCATTAGGTATAGAAAAGAAGATTTCTTTACTTCCTTATATTAAAGAAGTTTCTTACTTCCAGTTAAACGATAAAATCATCGTCTATTTATCTTTAAAAGAAAATAAAGATCATGAAGAAGTAAAGAAAGAAGTAAATAAACTTATCGAAGATAACTTTGCTTCGTATTGTTTGCCAAATGAAATCTGCTTCTTAGAATCTCTGCCGTATACGAATGTTGGAAAAATCGATGTAAAGGAATTAAAAAGAATTCATGAAGAAAAAGCTGCTAATTATGAAGTGCTAGTGTAAAAGTGGACAAGGGTAAAAAAGCCCCATCCACTTTTTTCTTTGTTATTCTATTAAAAAGGAGGATCTATCATGGCAAGACAAAAAGGAACAAAAAATAATATGCGTTCTC
>CALVKD010000075.1 GCA_944332525.1 uncultured Bacilli bacterium
AAGAACAATATCAAATTTAATTGAAAGCAATAGTCTTAATCAACTTGCTTTCGCTAATGCTGTTCAAGTAAATCAGTCACAAGTTAGTGATTGGATATCAGGCAAGAGCAAACCGAGTTTTGATGTCCTAAGAGATATTTGTATTAAGTTTAATATTTCTGCCGATTACTTGTTAGGACTAAAAGAAGAAGATATTACTACAAAGTTTAAAATCGCCAACAGAAGATATACAGGAAGCAAGTTAAAATTAAAAGACTGGATTAAGGGTTTAATTGTTAAAAATTGTCCTGACAGTTCTTCCTTTTGCGATATATTTGCTGGCACTGGGGTAATAACAGATACTCTTATAAATGAATACAGCACTTTTATCGTTAATGATTTTTTGTTTTCTAATGAAATAATATATCAAGCGTTTTTTAAGAACGAAAAGTATGATTTGAATAAGTTGTTGTCGTTCAAGAAAAATTATAATGACCTAAATTATGACCTGTTGGAAGATAATTACATTTCAATAAATTTCGGCGGGAAATATTTTGAAGTTGGCGATGCAAAAGCGATAGGATATATTCGACAAAACATAGAGGAATGTAAAAGTGTTTTAAATGCAAGAGAATATGCTATTCTGATTGCATCTTTACTATATTCATTAGATAAATGCGCGAATACTGTCGGGCATTATGAAGCATATTTTAAAAACAAAGAAATTTCACGTAGTTTTGTATTTGAGCTAATTTCTCCTTATGATACACTAAAATTAAATAAAAAATTTTTAATTTATCGTGAGGATGCTAACTTATTGGCTTCGAAAGTAAATGCCGACATAGTCTATATAGACCCGCCTTATTCTTCGCGGCAATATAGTAGATTTTATCACGTTTTAGAAAATATTACTAAATGGGAAAAACCGCAACTTTTCGGGACGGCGTTAAAGCCCCCTGTTGAAAATATGAGTTCATATTGTTCAAGTTCGGCTAAAATTGCATTTTCAGACTTGATAAATAAACTTACGTGTAAGTATATTGTCGTTTCTTATAATAATACATATAACTCAAAAAGTTCATCGTCTGAAAATAAAATGACATTAGAAGATATAGAAAGCATTTTGAATAAAAAAGGAAAAACTCAAAGATTTGAAATGCCGTTCAAAGCCTTTAATGCGGGGAAAACACATATTCAAAATCATAAAGAATTTATATTTATAACAGAAGTTGGTAGGTTTGAAGATTTGAAAGTAAAATCTATTATTCGTTCGCCGTTTTTCTATGTAGGTGATAAATATAAATTGATGAAGCAAATTCTACCATTGTTTCCAAATGATATAGATACTTATTTTGAGCCTTTCTGCGGAGGAGGTAGCTCTTTTTTAAATGTAGAAGCATCGAAATATGTTTTAGGTGATATTGACAGTTATATGATTAAGCTCCATAATATGCTCAATAGATACGCTCATAATTCTATGGAATTTTTTGATACTATTAAAAAAATTGAAGATAAATATCAATTAAGCGCTTCATATAGACAGGATATTATACCGCAGGAATTGAAAACTCAATATATAAAAACATATTTTGCAAAATTCAATAAAAATGGGTTCGAGCAATTAAGGAGCGATTTTAATAAAGATAAAGAAAACATCGAGCTATTATATATTTTGCTGATTTATGGCTTTAATAGAATGTTGCGATTTAATTCTAATGGCGAATTTAACTTACCTGTCGGCAATGTAGATTTAAACCAAAACGTTATTAAAGCATTAAAGCATTATTTTAATTTCTGCCTTAAAAAGGAAGTCTTGTTTTATACATTAGATTTTAGAGACTACTTTAAAATGTGGAACTTTACAGATAATGACTTTATTTATTTAGACCCGCCTTATTTGATTTCCAACTCAGAGTATAATAAATTGTGGGCAGAAACTGATGAGAAAGATTTATTGACTATATTAGATGAACTAAATGCAAAAAATATAAAGTTTGCAATTTCAAATTTAATTGAACACAAAGGTCAGAAGAATATTATTTTTGAAAAGTGGGCTGAAAAATACAATGTTTATGAGATTTCAAGCAACTATTTAGATTATCATAACAACACGCCAAAAGAATCTCATAGAGAAGTACTTGTCACAAACTACAAAAAGTAGGTAAGGCATATGAGGATAAAAGTTAGACACGGCAAAAGATTATACAAGCAGATGGCTATGGAAGTTGCTGTTCGCAATCCAGAAAGATATCCTGCAATTTTAGCTGTTTTTGCAAAATATGAAGGTCAAGTTCTTGACGATAAATGTATTTTAGAGATATACAAAGATTTGTTTGTATATAAAGCTGTTGATAGCGATTATCTTGACGTGGATAATTCCACGGAAGATGATATTAGAGAATTTATTAAAGCATATTGCAAGCACAATAATGAATGGGGTTTCCCTACGGGCTACCAAGCTGCTTTTACACGATATTTAAAAACATTGTCCGAATTAGGGTTTATATATACTCAATACAACGATATTATCGGTATTTCAGAAGTTGCAAAAGCATTATTGAATAATGAAATTGAAGTTGCAGAGGCTTTTGCTTTGCAATGTCTACGTTTTTGGCGCAAATCGCCATATAGACGCGTATTAAATGATTTTAATTATTTTGCATTTATATTGAGAGTACTTCTTAAATTAAAGGAAAACAATAAAAGCCTGTCTTATCCGCAATTTATATTGTCCTTGTTTAGTGATAATGGTAATATTGATGAATTTCTTCAACAAATTCAAACATTAAAACTTGGCAATGATATCGATGCTATGTATGATTATATAGTAAATAATTATGGGTGTATAGATGAATTGCATCCAAAAGTAAATAAGCAACAAACCGTTGTAAACGATTACGGTAATACGGTTTTTAGGGTTTTGCAATTAACAGGTTTAATTTCTGTTGAAAATAAATCGGGCATATTACTTTTATCAGTAAATGAAAACAGAAAAGAATTTTTGCAATTTTTATTAGATAAAGGCTTTTCAATTTCGGAGGAAGCAAAAGAAAGCGAGGAACTTTATTTTGAAGAACTTGGAAGTCTATCGGCAACGCTTAAAAGCGAAGTTGTTGCGTATAGAGAAAAAGAAAGTCTTGTGCTTGCAAACTATAATGCTATATTGAATAAGGTAATTAACGATTATGATATTACAGAAGCTAAGATAATTGAGCTTATAAGGTCAATCACAAATGACAGCAAAGAAAAATTGTTTTGGTATATTCAAAAACCATTAAAATTAGAATTTTTCATTTCTATTTTAATCTATTTGAAATATGGAAACTCATATATAGTAAAACCGAACTATAAAGCTGACGATAAGGGTATTCCTTATCAACACGCACCCGGCAACGTTGGCGATATAAATGTAACTTCAAGTTCAGTTAATTGGCTTGTTGAAGTAACTTTAATCAGGAATAAAACGCAACAATTTAACAATGAAACGGCAGATTGCATTAGACATTTGAGACAGAGCAATCACTCAACAAAATACTTGTCGTTTGTTGCTCCGGTTGTTCACTCTGATACAATTGAGTTTTATAAAAATGCAACGATTGGAATGATTCTTGAGGATGAGGAAAATTGCTATATTAAGGCTTATGGCATTGACGATTTTACTGATGTTACACAAAAAAGAATCAACTTCAATGATATGCAAGCTTATAAAGAAGAAATAGTAAATACAATGCGTAGAAAATTCAGTTAATAGCCAACTGAACCATGTAACAAATAGAAGATAAAATTAATAAGGAGAAAAAAACAATGCCGAGTTGGAACAATTTATTTGACAGTATACAACCTGTAAATGCAATTGAAAATCAAAAGAAGAAACTATTTAAAACTTTGACAAATTATACGAAACGTAATTGTGTCGTCTATTATTCTTGTTGGCAACAAAAAGAAGGTATTCAGGGTGCATTTAGTATAGATGATGACGATAAAAATGGTTTTATGAACGCATTGTATGGACTAGATAAATCAAAGGGGTTGGATTTAATTTTACATACACCTGGAGGCGATCTCGCAGCAACGCAATCAATTGTTGACTATCTGTATATGTTTTTTAATGGTAATATTCGTGTAATTGTACCTCATTCGGCAATGTCTGCAGGTACAATGATTGCTTGCTCTGCAAAAGAAATAATTTTAGGGAAACACTCTAATCTTGGACCAATAGATCCGCAGATTAGTAACATGCCCGCTCATGAATTTATTAATTTGCTTAATCAAGCAATGAATGATATTAGTTGCAATAAAAATGTGGCTTATTGGCAAATGACATTAAGTAAATATCCACCAACACTTTTTGGACTTTGCAATAATGCAATAGCTGCATCAAAAAAAATAGTAACAAATTGGTTGCAACGTTCCATGCTTAAAGGACAGCCTCAAACCTTGATTCAGACAACTGTAGATTATTTGTCTGATTATAATTCTCATTTACAACATAATACAAGATTGTCTATTGATGATTTAACAAAAAATACTGCATTAAATATTATTCCATTAGAAAGTAATCAAAAACTTCAAGAATTAGTTTTGTCTCTTTACCATTGTTATCAAATAGCTGCAGGATTAACAAATTGCTCAAAGATTATTGAAAATCAAAAGTCAATTAAATTTGTTAAGAATCATATTGTTTAATAGGAGGATTTATGGGCTTATTTAATAATGAAATAAAAGACGATAAATATACAAAGAAAGCACAAGAGTTGTATGATAAATTAAATATTTCAGAAGAAAATTATTTAAGTGTCAATGACTTGGCTGCTGAATATCAACAATCACTTCTAACTTTATTAAAAAATGGAGTGCAGCATTCTAGTATATACAATAAGCGTTAACGAAGTATTCGTTTTAGGTTACTACTTGCCCACCACCATAAGCAAACGGCATCGCAAGAGCGGTGCCGTTTGCTTATGGCGGCGAAGCCGGCAGGGGAGCGAACTTGCGCGCGACATTACATCAAGCAACGCGATTCTTTACCTTCTCATTTTGGCAGCCACTGCGTGCACTTCATCCGTGCGCGCAGGTTCGGCGGCTTGCGGAGCAGGACGCTTTCGCCCTCGCCGTCGCCCGAGCGGAACGATCGGCGCGCAAATCTATATCCTCCGTCAGACATCCGCCCTTATGGCGAAGTTCCCCTCGTCTCCGTCCTCATAAGTTGCGCTCGTTTATTCAATCATTCCCCATAGTGTCATAAGACAAATATTAATTTCCATCGATAGTATATTCAGCTTGCTTA
>CALVKD010000076.1 GCA_944332525.1 uncultured Bacilli bacterium
TATAATAAAAGTAGAATTACAACAAAATTAAAAGGATTATCACCTATACAATATAGACAACAATCCTATTTATAATTAATATAAAATTAGATTTTACCCGTAGTCCAACTTTTGGGGTTAATTACACTTTTGACGGTGTTTTTTTGTTTTTGAGTAAAAATTGTGATAATTTACCCAAATATAACTTTTTTACAAAATATTAAAACAAATATTAAAACAAGTATTAATTTGATTCAAAATAGGCAATATTATTCTAAGACTAAATTTATTTTTTAAAGAAAGTAACAAATTTACTAATAAAATATTAGAAAAAAACATATTTTTTAAGAAAAAAAGCATATAAATAGAAAAAATGTAAAGAAAATTAAAACTTTTTAGCCATAAAATACATTTATTTAGACTTTTTAGGCCTATTTTCAAAATTTTACAAAAGATGATTTTATTGTGCAAAAGAAAATAAAATGATATTTTTTCTTTGCTAAAATGAATAATTGTAGTGGGTTGAGAAACAAATTATTTTAATTAGTTTTCATGACCTGCTTTATTTTAGCAGAGAGGGGAACTGAGATGATATTTGCTAATAAAATAAAACATTTACTCTTAGGAACTTTAATTCCTCTTTTTGCTGCTTCCACATTAGTTTTGACGGGATTTTCTTTATGGCAGTTTGATATTAACATTGAAAAAAATATTGATTTTCATTCCCAATCTGTAGTTGTCAATCCATATGTTGATGGCGATTACGGAATCATTACTACAGCGCAAAACAATGTTCTTTATCCAAACAATTGGCGGTTAGCTTTTGAAGAAGGTGTGGAAGAAGACATTTATGATAATACTACTGGTATTAACTTTACACCTGATATTGATGTTAACATAAAAATCACAATGGATGATTATGCTATAGAAACTTTTAGATTAGAAATAAAAACTGAAATTATTTCTGATAATTGCTCAGTTAATTTAAATGATTATATTTATCCATCTGGATTTATGGTCGGTGGAGTAAATGCTCGATTCCCTCATTATTATGAATTAAGCAGTGCTGAAGAAACTTTAGCTGCTAATTATACTGAAAGCAGCGGTGGGCTTGACTTAATGATTACACCTATTTTTTACTGGGTCAGCGGTATGAAACCTAATAATACGGCATCATATGGAGAGTTCTTGGGCGTAATGCGCGAATGCACATGCACGGTTAAGGTTACTATGACATTGACGATACTCGGCTTTAATTCAACCGATTTTTCTACAACGACTAATACAGGAGAAACATTATGAAGAGTATATTTAGAAAATTTTCATTTTTAGCTTTTATCGTTGTTGTATCACTTGGCGTTTTAGTTGGTTATGGTTTTTCCGACTTTCTTTTTGGTGGAGTAGCAACTGCTCCATCAACAACTATTGAAAATGTCGATTCATTTGTTGATCCTATTAGACAAAATGCTGTTTTTAATGAACCTGGTGACCTTGGATCTGTTGGCACTAAATATTATGATGTTTATTTTATGGCTCAATCTATAAATGGAGGTGCAAAGGATACTGGTAATGATGGTGTCTTAGATAACTATTGTTATTATGATGTTCCTGATGGATATTCCAATAACGAGAATATTGCTCACTTTGGAGCTTTTTATGGTGAAAATGATGATGGCTCATTTTATGATTTACCATCTAATCTTGCTTTAGATACCAACCGGTATTTTAAAAAACTTGAAAATGTTGCTGAAGTATCAACATATCAAATGGAAGAAATAGGTGAGCCAAAAATTAATAGAGTTTTTGATGGCAATTCCACTGCAAGTAATGGTGGATGGCAATTAGAATTCGTATGCTGGACGACATCTCCTATGGCTATTTATGGCAGTGATTATAATCCTTGGCCTTCTGTGACTTATGATAATGGTTTACAAGGATATAAGGTGTATAGTTGGTATCCGGGTACAGATGATACAACATTTAGTACTTTTTATACAAATAGTCTTTTATCAATATATGATACCGGTGATGGTACTAATGAAAATAATGATGGGGATGCTGTTTATTTAATAAATGGACGTAAGTCGATTTTTGTGTATCCAGTTTATTCTGTAGGAAAAGATTATTCGACAAGTCAAACGAATAGAAATATGAATACTATTGTAGATAGTTTACAACTTAGAAATTATTCACAAGATTCTTCAAGCAGTAATTATTCTGATCCAATAGATGCAAAAACACCGATTTTTGATGGACAATTAACATCTGAGCTTAATTCTATTCAAGAAATAAATGACGCAGGCAACTATAGAATTTTTAGATTAGATAATATTTTATTTGAAAAAGATGATTCAAATAAATATTTATTAGCAGTTGATAGGAGCATGAATGGTTGGAAAGGTGATAAATTTTTGGTTACTCAAACTGATGATGGTTACCAAAGCACAGAACCAATGACTAAGAATCAAGCAACTGATTATTCTAATTATTTTATTGATACAGCTTTTGATTTCCACAAAAATATTAGCGGACTTTTCAATGTTTATATTGTATCCAAATGCAATTTCTCTGGCAATGATAGTGGATATAATTCTCATGATGAAGCTCTTGCGGCAGCAAAAAATAGAGGAATCACTGCTGATGATGCACAATATATAGATAATTTCTTTGAAAGTAAAAATATAAAAGAATACAAGACAGTTGATTGTGATATGATTGTGACCACACAGGGGAAAATCACTATCAATGAATACTGGTGGTTGGGGACAAAATACTCTTATAATTTTGCTGATGCGTGGGACTATTATATAGTTTATGAACGTGTCTATGAACCTAGATTAGTAGGCGGTACTACTACAGGTGGCTTTGATTATTCATTAAATAATGATTTTGCATTTACTAGAGTTGGAGCAACTGGTGAAGATAAAGACCGGTATGTTTTGCGAAATGTTTATTTAACATCGCAAAGAAATGTTACTAATAATGAGACATACCCTAGTAATAATTTTGGAATCCAATTATTAGAAGATGCAAATATTACATATAAATTGATAACTAGAGATGAAGCACAAAATACAGCTGATGATTGGCCTGAAATAATTACTGCTACTAAAAATGATGATGAGTTTTTATATGAAAAGTATTTATCCAAGTCTATTTTGAAAGACGGACTTGATGAGGGCTTGATTAAAACTGCAGATAACGATAACAATAATTTGGATGGGGTTTTTAATTTATTTATAGATGTTGAGTATGGTGATGTTAATGGAGTTACTCAACCTACTAATATATATGTTTACGCTTATCAATTTAAAAACTTGTTTGTGAATCTATATGAGCAAACATCAGATATTAAATACTATACGGGCAACTATTCAGACTTAGGTCAAACAAATAATTATGTTGTAACTGCTGCCTGTTATATGAGAATACAGGATATTAATCAGGGTGATTTGTTATCTTCAGACATGATAATAGATAAATATACTTATAACGTTATAGATGCAGCCACTGGTGCAGTAAATGCTTCTGAAACAGATGATAGAGAAACTCTTGGAGAATATGTTTCTAGATTACAAAGTTCAAATAAATGTTTACAAGAGTTAACTACAGGAAGATATATTACGACTAATACTCTTAACGGAAAAGATGGAGGATTCGTAATAAATAAAAATTATGCGTTTATTGTTTGTGATATGCCATCGTCATTAGTGAGTTAAGGAGATGTGACAGAATGAGTAGTTTATTCAATGTATTAGCGACGTCTCAAGCTATTGAGTCTATCTCCTTAGCTGTATCGATTACCGTCATTGTCTTATTGTTTATCACCTTGACCTCATTATTCTATATCTACTATCGCTACTACAGAAAATGTATTGATAATACTTTAGAAGATGATCCGATTAATAAAGAATTAAGATCTGAACATAAAAAGTATTTCCACGAAGCTGATGTTGTTATCGCTGATGAAACATTAACCAAAGAAGAAAAACATCAAAAGATTGAAAAATTCTCGGAATATCTATATAAACGGAGAAAAACAGCAAAAGTAGTTAATGGATTAGTAAATGCTTTGTTAATTATCTTTGCTTTATTAGTCTTAGGTATAACCGGGTTCTCATTATATGCAAGGGCTTCTGGTGAATCATTCCCATTAGGTGATGTGCAATATGTCATCATTCAAACTGGGTCAATGGAAACCAAGAATGAAGATAATATTTATCTCTACGACAATGATCTTAATAATCAAATTGAAGCTTTATCGTTAATCGGTATTGAGAAAGTAACTAATGAAGATCAATTAGAGTTATACGATATCGTTGCTTACTATAACGATGAAGGTAAGATGATCGTCCACAGAATCGTCAAGATCGAGGTGGAAGATAATCAAACTCTTTATACATTAAGAGGTGATGCGAATACTTATTCCGATCCTCAAGAAATCGACTTAACTTTCTCAGAAATTGTCGGCAAATATAATGGATTCCAAAATTTCCCATTAGGCATTTCTCTTAATTATTTAAGAAGTAACATCGGTATTATTACCTTATCTCTTGCTATCTTATTAATTGTTATCTATAACATCTTCGATTCAATTTTATTAAAGAGAATCGATGAACGTAAAAAAGTTATCGTTGTTTATATCGAAGAAGAAATTGATGAAAGAATTGATAATTCAGTATGTGCATCAAGCAAAGAAGGCATTCTTGCGTTAATCGCAGCATTAAATGATATTATCGAATCTTCTGAAGAAAATGAACGCGAGAAACGCTTAACATTTATGGAAAGATTAGCTTTAGCTGATGAAGAGTTAATTAAGAAATATTACATTCTTAGAGATTATCTCTTAATTCATGGAGTTAAGTCGAGAGTATCAAATTCCTGCGATACTTACCGTTTAAAGAAAGTTAAATATGTAGTTATCACTATTCGCGGTAAATCTCTTGTACTCCACTTGAAACTTGATTTATTACCGGTTCAAATGGAAATCTTACATGTTAAAGAAGATAAAAAGGAAAGATATCAAGAAGTACCAATTCTCTTCAAGGTTAAATCTGATTTATCACTTAAACGCGCGAAAGCTCTTATCGATATGTGCTTAGCTGATCACGGGGTTATCTCAAAAGATGAAGCCCCAGTCGGCGATAAATATAACGAAGAAGAAGATAACATGCTTGAAGAAGATGTTTTACCTCCTGAAGAAGGAGAAACACCTCAAGATGTCGTCTTAGAAGAAGCTAGTGTATCAGAAGATGATGCAGCTCCAGAGGTTATTATTTCCGATAGCATAGAAGAAACAGATTCGGAAATTAATAATATACCTGAAGAAGTTCAGGAAACATCAGAAGTTGTAACTGAAGAAAGCGATTCTCCAGTAGAAGAAAAACCTGCTGAAGAAGAAAGTGTAACTGATGATGGAGAGGAGGATACAGATATGTTTAAGAAGAAAAAACATGAATTAGCAGAATCTGAAGAAAATGATTTCGAAACTGCAGAAAAGCCTCAAGAAGAAACTGATCTTGAAGAAGACAAACCAGTTGAAGGTGAGCCTGATCAAGAAAGAATGGAAGAAGAGATGGCCCGTGAATCAGCATTTCACAGTCCAGAGAATATGGAGGAAACCTTAGAAGAGGTTGAATCCGACGCAGAAATGGATGAAAAGTCACAAGGTGATTTTTAGAGGAGGGGAGTGATGTAGATGAAAGTTAAAAAACTGTTCACTCTCGTCCCCGCGTTAGCGGTTTTAACTCTGGTGGGCAGTGGTTTCTCAGCCTGGGTGTTTAATGAAGCAAAAACTGAGACTTTTAATTTTAATGGCTCGTTGAATGTCGTGACAGCTAGTAATTTAAGTCTCGATACACCTGAGGCTCCAGAATTTAATGTTACATTCGACCAAGGCGGATTTAAGAACGCAAATGATGTTACAAAAGGTATTACGGTAACCGGAATTGATACATATACATTTACATTAGAGGCTACTAATTTACCTTTAGTTGGCGATCAAATTGATTTAACAAATAATTTACTTAGCATAAATTATTCTTTAGAAGTCACTGATGGTAGTGAATATGTTGAATCCAGCCTTATGGCCACAAACCAAGCAATATCTTTTAACCTTTCAAGTACAAGTGGTTCGGGCACGTATTATTCTTATGAAAGTACAACTAATCTTAATAGTGATAGAACTACTGGTAATATTACATTTTCAATAACTGTCAACTTAAAATCGACAGATGGTTCAGTGCTTTATTATGTAGAAGGTAAGAAACCAACGGATGTTGTTAGTTGGAATACATTGAATGAAAATGTTAAAAGTATTGGATTAAATTTAAATATTTCCGCATCTTTAAGTTAAAGGTGCAACGACATAACTTATAGCAAATGATAAAGGGAGGAATTTAAAATGAAGAAGAAATTATTAATTGCTATGATTCCAGTTTTAGGAATGGGAACTTTAGTTGGATCAGGATTTTCTGCATGGGTATTCGGTAATGAAGCATTAGAGACATTTAATTTTAATGGGGCAGTTACTGTTGAACCTGCTACAGGTGATTTAACACTTGATTGTACAGAGAAGAATTTTAGTGTTACATTGGACCAAGGTGGTAAGGAAAATGTTGATAACGCAGTTGGTGTTACTGTTTCAAATTTAAGTACAATTACTTTTTCGTTAACAACTAATGATACTACCGTTATTGAAGCAGCTGAACCTAAGTATGAAGCTGAGATTAAATGGTCTTTTTCTTTAACTGATGGTTCAGAAACTGGTACCACTAATGTAAATACATACTTAGCTTTAACTACTGATATGTCAAACTTGGGTGTAAATGATTATGCTGCCTTGACAACTACAGGCGGTACTTTAAACAGCAATGGCAATATAAAATATACATATTCTGCTGGAACTTGGGCTTTCACTATTACAATGCCTTCTAAAGATAAAATTTTAAATTATGTTGATAAACCTTCAACATACGCAGAATGGGAAAAAATGAATAATGACCTTGATGGAAAAAAATTCAATCTTGTAAGTTCTATTGATGCTAGAATTGTTGAAATCGGAGCATAAATCTTATAAGGAATTAATATTATGAAAAAGAAGATTTTAGCGGCTTTCTTGCCGGTATTAGCAGCTGCAGCTATCGTCGGTAGCGGCTTCTCTGCTTGGGTCTTCAATGATAAGTTAACAAATTCAACAACGGTCGGTGGAACTGTTTCTATCGACCCAACTGTTGATGGTTATACAGTTACTGCTTCTCTTTCTTCTTTACGTTTAAGATTAGATCAAAATAGTGTTGATGAAATTACAGATAACACTACTGGTATCAGCGTCTTTGGTAAAGGCACTGGAGAAGAAGCTACTGAAGATATAGTTGAAGATTTAGATGTCACAATTAACATTACTCATTTTGATGCATCGGTTTTCGATGTTATCACTTTTAACTATACTTTGAAATTTGAATTAGTTGATGGTGATAACTGCCCAATTAATACATATGTTGATATTGCTGCTGATGAGGGCTTTAGCAATTTCGTCGTCACAGATGATGAAAAGGGGAATGCTATTGGCACTGTAACCGGAGTTTTGGCAGCTCAACAAACTCAAACAATTAAAGTGCCTCTTGTTTTCTATTACGATGATAAACCAGATACATATGATGATCATTACAAGATGGTTCAAGATTTAGTCGGTGAAGATAAGAGCTTTGATTTTAAGATTACACTTACTGTAAATCCTGTTGATAAATAAAATAAGGAGTTTTATCAATGAAACCTCGGACTGTTTTCCTAACAATGTCGTTACTTGGATGTGCAGTCATTCTCGGTACGGGGTTCGCAGCATACTATGATGATGAGAATAATTATCTAATAGGTGATATCGCTATGACACCTCCACCTTCTGGGGATAATCTTTATATTGAATCAAATATTAAAGAAGTTTCTTTAAATTTGGGTCAAGGGAAGAGAGAAGATGTGGAAAATAATTTAATCGGTATCACTTGTTATAATGGGGATGATATCGTCACGTCATTGCCTTTTGATGTTATGGCTAATGATGATGCTGTTTTCGACACGTTAACGATTTCTTATCGGTTAACTTTGACACTGGAATCTGTACGCGACTGCCCAATCACAAAATATCTGACGCTTGGTGAAAGTGTTTTTGATGGTGTCCTATCTGAGAGTAAAGAGATAGTCGTGCCATTATCTTTTCACTATGTCGATAAACCGACGACATATGAAGAGTATGAGGTCATGATGAATGATTTTATAAATTCAGATAAAGCGTTCAAGATATCTGTCGATGTTGATTTCACTTATCAAGAGTTTGAAATTTAAGATGATGGAGAGAGAAATCTCTCCTTTTTTCTTTATGGTTATAATTTTGTGATATAATCATGTTATGAGTTATCGATATAAATTATTTCATTTGAAAGATCCTTATAAACTAGAAGGTACTGATGATCTTTTTGTGAAGGCGATGAAAGAAAACTGCCTTTATCAATATCAGCATTGCCCGGATTATAAAAGAATATTAGATTCTTTTCATTTTGATATTAATTCTTTAAAGACTATTGATGATTTAGCTTCTTTGCCTTTTATTCCGACTTTGTATTTTAAGCATCATGAATTATATTCAATGCCGAAGAAAAGAATGATTGTTAAGGCGACCTCTTCTGGAACTAGCTCGGGGATTAAATCAAAGATAGGTTTTAATGCCGGGTCGCTTTTATTAGCTTTTGCGATGGTGAGAAAGATTTTTGCTTATCATCATATTTGGTCATTAAAACCGACGCATTTTATTATTTTTGGTTATGAACCGAAGAGAACTAATCAAACAGCGATTAGTAAGACCGGATATGGTTTTACTTTTACTGCACCTCCATTAAGCAAAGACTATGCAATTAGATATGTTGACGGCAAGTATCAAGTTGATTTAGAAAATATTAAAAATAAATTAATTAAATATAGTAAAGGCAAGGCACCGGTTAGGACATTAGGTTTTCCGGCTTATACGTATTTCTTGCTTCGAGATATGAAAGAACAGGGGATATTTTTAAAAATGCCAAAAGGTTCTTTAATCACTATCGGTGGGGGCTGGAAACAATTTTACGCTGAACAAATCGATAAAAAGGCTTTTTATGCATTAGTTAAAGAAGTTTTAGATATTGATGAAGATCACATCGTTGAATTCTTTGGCGCAGTTGAGCATCCAATTCTATATACCGATTGCAAGGCACATCACTTTCATATACCGGTTTATGGCCGGGTGATTATACGCGATGTGAACACTTTAAAGCCTGTTCCTAACGGGAAAATGGGCATTATTAATTTATTAACTCCTCTAGTTAAATCAGTTCCTTTACTTTCAATTTGTACGGATGATATTGGTATTTTACATGATGAAAAATGCGAATGCGGATTAAATACTCCGTATTTAGAAATTGTTGGCAGAGTCGGTTTAAGCGATATTAAAACCTGTACGGCTGGAGCAGAGGATTTATTAAAGGAGATGAAGATATGATTTTATATCATGGTGAAATCTTAAATAATTCCTTGCAAGATAAGATTATTGCTTCGCTTGGCGATGAATTAAATAATACCTTAGCTAAAGGTTATTTTCCTTCGCCTTTTGAGGTTTTAGAAGCAATTAAGGTAATTTATCAAGAAGTTATCAATCATAAATATGACAACATCATTTTGCCTTTATTGAAGCAATACGATATTCCGGAAAGTATGTTTGTGCATTACGCTTCGCTTTTTTCGCCGGAAAGCTTAAAAAGAAAGGTTGAAATAGAATTAGGCGATTATTTAAATTTGCCCTCAAAACTTGATAATAGCACCATACGCGAAAGATATCCGTTAGGAGTATTATTTCATATTGCTGCGGGCAATGTTGACGGACTACCTTCTTATAGCGTCATAGAAGGCCTTTTAAGCGGAAATATTAATTTATTAAAGCTTCCTAGCGGTGACAACGGATTATCAATTATGATTTTAAAAAGATTAATCGATGTTAATCCGCGTTTAAAAGATTTTATTTATGTTTTTGACGTTCCTTCAACTGAGGTGAGCAGCATAAAAAAGTTAGCAGATCTTTCTGATGCGATAGCCGTGTGGGGAGGCGATTTGGTAAATAAGGCGGTTAGAGAGTTTGCGGATATTAAAACCAAGATTATTTCTTGGGGTCATAAAGTTTCTTTTGCTTACGTCGATAACTATGTTTCTGATGACGAATTAAAAGCTTTAATGCATTCTTTAGCTTCTTCAGAGCAGCTTCTCTGTTCATCAGTTCAAGGCATTTATCTCGACACGGATTCTTTAGATGAATTATCTGCTTTTGCTAAGCGCTGCTTCGATATTATCAGCAAAGAAAATTTAAAGTTAAAACCTTCTCCAATAGCTGCTAAAGGCAAAAATGCATTGCTTTTCTATAATGAAATTTTGGAAAGAAAAAGCGCGAAAGGTCTTTATTTAGATAATGGAGTCAGCGTTATTGTTAAAGAAGATTATGAATTAGAGGCTTCTTGGCAATTTCGAAATTTATGGATTAAACGTTTACCTCATGAAAAAATTGTTTCCGTTTTAAAAAAGAACCATGATCATCTGCAAAGCGTTGGACTTTCAGTGAAAAAAGAGAATATTTCGGTAATTCAAAATCTTTTAGCTCAAGCGGGGCTATCTAGAATTACTAAACTTGACCAAACATCAAGGATGATTATCGGAGAAGCCCATGATGGGGTTTATCCTTTAAAGGTTTATTCGCGAATTGTTGAAAAAGATATTTCAAAGTTATAAATAAAAATCCGCGTCTTTAAGGAACGTGTTTGATTAATTCGGACCGTTTATAAAGAAGCACTAAGAGTTAGATTCCGAAACTGAATCGGAGCTAACTCTTTTATTATCTCTAAAAGAGATGAAAACCACACGTTAACACGTGTGAGAATTGAAAAGCTTAAGCGTCGTAATAGAAAAAGAAAAAACCTCACGATATGATAATTATGGTCTGGCAACCAAATTAACATAAGGGAGGTATCATTCATGAATGACGATTCTAGTTTATCACATACTCGATGGAATTGTAAGTATCACATAATATTCGTTCCAAAATATAGAAGGAAAGTAATATATGGAAAATTACGAGCAGAAATC
>CALVKD010000077.1 GCA_944332525.1 uncultured Bacilli bacterium
GTTTACGGGTAAGTAAGAGTGATAAAGGCAATTGGGCAAATAAAAACGCCCTGAAATCGGGGCGGCCAGCAACATGCCTTGAAGGCAATAAGAAAAACCGCGCCTTAAAGACGCGGATTTTTATTTGATTGTTTTTTATCTTTGAGGGGAACTTTTAATTATTTAGCTAGTGTTGAATTTACAACAGATTCTAAAAAGAAAAAAATAACCCCTTGCCAATATATCGAAATAGAGAATTTGATTAATGAATTAACAAAATTATTTCCTTCTAGTTGCAGGAAAATTGATAAAAGCAAGGGGTATTCTCTTTCTAATGTTTCAAAAGAAAATTATAAAAAATTTTATGAAAAGTATGATCAGTTCAAGAAATACTATCTGCAAAATGATAATTGATAATATCTAAACAATTAAGGCATTCGATTATATAAATCGATTAGGTCATCATTAAATCCATTTCTGTCATAATCACACTTTTCAATGTTTTCAAGCAAAAAAGCTTTTTTGCTTTTAAAATCGCTCATGTCACGTAAGATTAGAATAATTTGTTTAAATTTGTCGTGAGTCATGTTAAATACCTCTTAATATATTGTTCTAATAATTAAAATGATTTGTATAACAAAATTTGTTAATGAGTAAATTTTTAATTGAACAAATTTATTTGCTAATATATCAAATAATATGGTTAATATTAAAATTGCTATAAATTGCATATAGAAAATTTTTAATTCATCAATAAATTTAATTGGTATGTGTCTTTTTTACAAAAAAATATGCGATAATCTATCATTTTGGCTACAATTGTTTTTTAATTGCAAAATATTGATTGAAAAATTAAAATTAACATATAATAACTAACTATTATTGTGGGGGAAATATGTTTTTAGAAAGCGCAAATCAATCGTCTGTAGAAGTAATATTTACAATTGTATCTGCGACCGTAGCAGTAGTAAGTTTGCTAGTAAGTATTGTTTTGTTTTTTCTTTCTAGGAGAAGTTATCACGAAGAGAGATTAACTAACAAATTTGGTGACGCTTATAGAAAATCATTTGCTATAAGAGAAGAAATTGGAAAATCAAATAGTCGGTTATTGAATAATCAAAATTTTTATTTTGAGTTTGATTATATTTTTAATAACGAAGCCATTCAATCTAGAATATTGGACTATATTACGGATATAGAAAATTATTTTTCTATTGTAGTAGATCCATTTAAACTAGACAAAAGTTTTAAGAATTTATCATCTTTTGCATTATATTCGCGATGGTGTTCACTTTATGGTTACGTTATTAAGATGAGAAAAAGGTATAAAAGTTCAGAGATGTTTAAAAATTTTATTAAAGTAGTCAATAAGATGGAAAAAATGGAAAAAGTAAAAAATAGAATAGCTATTCCCAAAAATATTTGTTACGTTGGGATTAGACAAACCGATTGTTTATCCCCAATAAGGAAAGAAGTTAATAGAAAAAATTTGTTTGATAAAACGATTTTTGCTAGAAGTATTACAATGTTTCCAGATGATAAAACGGCATTTGCAATTCGTCCTAATCAAAATATTAATGGCATTAAATTTTTACCTTACGTTGAGAAAAAGATTAACGAAGCTATTCAAGATAAAGAGAATAAAGTATTGCCAAAATTTATGTTTTATAATCAGTCAATGGCTTATAAATTATCTGACGAATTGCGAAAATATTTTATTTGCTTAAATGATATTGTGTTATTAAATAAAATAAACGATAAAATAACCTGCAAAATTTGGCTTCAAAATAACAACGTTAAAATTGTAAGTTTTCAAACCATGTTAGGTGATGAAATTCAAAAACTTGATTTTGATTCTATTGGAAAAAGTAAGAAATATGTTATTCAAAACAATCACGGAGCAGGAGGAATTGGCACCTATCTTCTAACAAAAGAAAACTTTGATAGAATAAAATCCTTATTGATTCCAAATGGTCAATACATTGTTTCACCATATTTAGAAAACTGTATTTCTGTAAATACCCATGTATTTATTTCCGACAAACAAACAGTATTATCACCTGCATCAATACAAATTATTGAAAAACACGATAATCAACTTTACTATAGAGGTGCAGATTTTATCGCTTTTAGAAATATTGATAGAGGCACTAAGAACAAAATTCGCGATGAAAGTTTAAAAATAGCTAATCTTTTACGAAATAATGGTTATAAAGGTGTTGCTGGTATAGATTTCATGATTGATTCTGATAAAAATGTATTTTGCTCAGAAATAAATCCACGATTTCAATCATCCTCGGTTTTATTAGATTTATATCTAGCTAAACATAAAACAGAAGGTTTAGCTTCTTCTATCTATGAATTAAATTTACAAGCATTTAATAATGCTTTAAAAACTGATTTATCTTTTGACGATAGTATTGACTATAGCTGCTATTATTATTACAAAGAAAATATCCCTACCAATTATTTTTTTGAAAAAAAGAATTTGCTAAAAAAAGAAGCCATTAGAGTCGATGAGGATGGTCTTGATTTCCAGAAAAAAAATAATATAAATGCTGATTCATATATGTTTAGAGCTATTTTTTCAGAGCAAATTACAGATATTTCACCTGACAATAATCTTTGGATTAATGATAATATCGCCATAACTGATAAACCACAAGATCTATTACATTTAAAGGTGGCGTTATTAAACCAAGGCGTAAGAATTAAAAAAAGTAACAAGGCAAATAGCGACATAAAAAAGGCGGTATATGACTCTGTAGATATATCTTTTAGAGGTCTTAATTACGGCAATTTTGATATAGATATAAACTGTGCTTATAATATTAATTTGTCTAAATATAGTCCATATGTTTTGAATTTAGATGATCATAACCTGTATTACTATAATGAAGTATTAGGGACATTCAAACAAGAAGTCGATTTGCCTAAATCATTATCCGATAAAAGTAAAAAGATATTATATATGTCTACTGATCGAATTCGCATCAAAATGATTAGTGGCTGCGAATTTAAAAATGCTGGCATTGGCTGTGAATTCTGTGATGTACCATATTCAAAAGAAAGATTTGAATTTAAAGATATTAAAGATGCTCTTGAACAACTTAAGAAATCAAAAATAACTTTCCGTCACTTTTTAATTGGTGGAGGAACTTGCTTAAGCAAAACAATATGGGATGATATAATAAATCTCGTTAAATATTTAAAAGCAGATGACTATTTTAAAGATAAACCTATTAGCTTAATGAGCATTTTACCTCCAGCTGGAGAAGATTCAAATAGTGTTCTAAGAAGGCTTAAAGATGCTGGTATTGACGAAGTTGCATTCAATCTAGAGATTGCTAACGATACATTAGCAAAGCAACTAATGCCAGGAAAATATAAAGGGAAAGATACTTTTTATCAAACGATGAAAAGCGCCATTAAAATTTTTGGGATAGGCAAAGTCCGTTCAGCTCTTGTCGTAGGACTAGATAAAAAAGACGATATCATTAATGAAGTTAAAAAAATGACCTATTTTGGAATCATGCCTTGCTTATCAGCATTACGGGCTCTTCCAAATGCTAGAGCACACTTAAAAATTCATCCGAGTAATGATTATCTTATAGATATATATCTCAGCTGTAAAGACGTTATAAATACTTCAAATTGTAAAATAAAAAGACTTGGACCACCTTGCAAGAGATGCCAAAATAATATGCTTGTTTTAGAATAGATGATTTATCAAATTAAATGCAACACATAAGAAAAGACCCATATTCGATTCTATGTTAATATGTAAGTGACCAAACAAACATTTAACGGAGGAATCTATATGAGTCATATACATCTTACCATA
>CALVKD010000078.1 GCA_944332525.1 uncultured Bacilli bacterium
GTTTACGGGTAAGTAAGAGTGATAAAGGCAATTGGGCAAATAAAAACGCCCTGAAATCGGGGCGGCCAGCAACATGCCTTGAAGGCAATAAGAAAAACCGCGCCTTAAAGACGCGGATTTTTATTTATTAAGGAATATTGTCAACCTTGGTTTTTAAATGTAAAATAATTTAGTAAAGGAGAATTATTATGCTAGGTAATTTTATGTACTGGAATCCAACCAAATTATATTTTGGTAAAGATTCATTAAATTTTCTTGATGAGGAATTAAAAAACTATGGCGACAATGTATTGCTCGTCTATGGCGGAGGCTCAATTAAGAAAAATGGCATTTACGATAAAGTTATAGAAATTTTAAAAAGAAATCATAAGAATATTTTCGAGGATAACGGGGTTATGCCTAATCCGACTATTGAAAAAGTTTATGAAGGTGTCGAACGCGGCAGAAAGGCTAAGTGTGATTTGATTCTCGCTGTCGGAGGAGGATCGGTTATCGATTATGCAAAAGCTCTTTCGGTTTCTATTCATTGCGATGAAGATATCTGGGAAAAATATTTTGTCAGATTTGAAGAACCGACATGTGAAATTGTTCCTGTCGGATCAATTCTAACTATGGTTGGAACTGGCAGTGAGATGAATGGAGGCTCAGTTATTACCAATTTCAGTAAACACATGAAAGTTGGCCATGTCTTTAAAGAGAATGTTTTCCCTAAATTTTCAATTTTAAATCCGGAATTTACTTTTACTGTTCCGCATTATCAAATGGTCGCGGGTATCTATGATATTATGTCTCATATTTTGGAACAATATTTTTCAGATACTGATGATAATACTTCAGATTATATTATGGAAGGATTATTAAAATCACTCATCCATTCAGCTCTAATCGCTAATGAAAATCCACTTGATTATGAGGCTAGAAGTAATATTATGTGGACTGCTACTTGGGCTTTAAACACTTTAGTTGCTAAAGGAAAAACTACTGACTGGGAAGTTCATATGCTCGGACAGGCTGTTGCCGCGTATACCGATGCTACACATGGTATGACCCTTGCTGCAGTATCAATGGCTTACTATCATCATATTTATAAATATGGTTTGGCAAAATTTAAACGCTATGCAATAAATGTTTTCTCTGTTGATCCAAAGAATAAAACAGATGAAGAAATCGCTTTGGAAGGCTTAGAGAGAATGAAAGCTTTCATGGAAAAGATTGGCTTAGTCATGCATTTGAAAGATTTAAAGGTCACAGAAGACATGATTGATGGAATTGCCGATAGTACTTTTATTAATGAAGGTGGCTATAAGGTCTTAACTAAAGAAGAAGTTAAAGAGATTTTAAGAGAATCTTTATAATAAATAATTGTGCTTGAAAACATATTTTTTAGTTTAAAGAATACTATATAATCAACAAGAATACATATTTAAATCTAATATAACTAAGCCATATTGTCTTTTAAAAAAATATGGCTTATAACAATATTAAGTAATTTACCATACATAAATGAATATTTTAGATTTATAATATTTATATAATTGATGTATTTGATGGGGATTGTAGATTGATGTTAAGACTAAAAAATATTACCAAAGCCTATGAAGATAATATCGTCTTCAATGATGCTGAGATAAGTTTTCCTGAAACGGGACTCATTCTTTTATATGGGCATAATGGAGCTGGTAAAAGCACATTGTTATCGCTTATTTCTGGAAATGATATAAATTATCAGGGAAGTATAACAATTGATGATACCATTATAAACAATAAAAATTTAGATTATTATAAAGATAATTTAGTCCAATATATACCTCAAGAACCTCTAATTTTTAATGATTTGTCGACAATAAAAAATTTATTAGTGCCGTTTTTTAAGCATAATAAGAAAAAGGCATTAAATATTCTTAAACAAGTTGGTCTAGAAAAAGTTGTTAATCAACGTGCAGGAACTCTTTCGACTGGCGAAAAGCAGAGATTATCTTTTGCACGGGGAATCTATGCGAATAAATCAATTTTATTATTAGATGAAGTCTTTTCTAATCTTAAAGAAGAAGATATTTTGCCGTTGATTGATATTATTAAGGAATATTCAAAAACGCATTTAGTTATTTTGTCTACCCATGATGAAATAGAAAAATATTTAGATAATTTTTCATACGGAATATATTTAATTGAAAATAAGAAAATTGAAATCATCAAAGAATTACAAACTCAAAAATCTTTAAAAAATAATTTTAAATCTAAAAATAATAATATATTTAATTTTTTTCTGACTTTAAAAAATTACTTGTCAGGGACTATTTTAATAGTGATTTTTGTTTTCTTGATGACATATTTTCCTTTAATGTATAGTTCATTTTCAAATTCTCAGGGAAGAACTAGATATCCAGAAATATATACTCAAGAATTTTTATTGACTAGTCCAGCTTTGCTATTATCAAGTGATGGTGAAGAGGATCTTATAAATCCCCATGATGCTTATTTATATTGTGTTCCTATTTTAGATAATGATGTAACTAGCAACAAAACACCAGGAGCTTTTTATAGCGGGATTCTTGCTTTGAGCAAAACGGATAAAGATGATTTAAAAATACTTAAAGGTGCTTTGCCTAGCTTGGATAATGAAATGCTGATTTCTTCTTTGCAATATAATTATTTATCTAAATACTTAGAAAAAGAATACAAATATTCCGTAGATGAAATAGATGATTATCTTTTTAGTGAGAAGTCTTTTAACCTTGAAATTCAAAATAAAAAATATAAATTAAGCGGAGTTTATCAGTGTCAAGGAGAAAGCCTTAAAAGAAATATTGATAACTCTGAAGAGGGTGTGACATATAATATTGAACGAATATTATATGGTTATCTTCAAGAAACAGTATTTGTAACTGAGGATAATTCTCTTTTTCAAACTGACGATAATAATTTAATCGTTCCAAATGTTAAAGAAAATCAAATAAATGGAAGAATGATAGTAAATTTACTTCCTGCGTTTAATGGATTGGTTCCAAAATATTTAACAACAAATATCATTGAATATATGATTGCTTATGATAATGAATACGGCATAGATTATTTTCTTTTTGGCTTATTTGGATTTGTGGTTATGACCATATTGCTCTCGCTTGTCTATCAAAATAAACGGAGATATGTTTTGTTAAGAATAGCTGGGGCTAGCAGGAAACAACTAATATGGTCACCAATTGCTGTGATAACGATGACTTCATTAATTGGGTATTTTATTGCTCTTAGCAGTTTTTATCTTACACATTATTTTCTTAATTTAAATGCGTTTGGTAATAATGCTGGGTTAGCGTATCTATTCATTTTTAATCCTCCAGTGATTTTTTATGTTTTGCCTTTAATAGCAATAATTGTTTTTGTTTTGATATTCTTTGGCGGATTATCGCTTTTATCCTCAAATGGCTATATTTCTCAAAAACAAGCTTATTTAAAGCAGAGGTAAATTTATGAAGGTTAAAAATCTTGTAAAATCCTATCGCGCGCGGAAAATCATTGATAATCTTTCATTTGAAAAGAACTATGGAATAGTGCTTATTAAGGGACCAAGCGGCTCAGGAAAGAGTACTTTGATTAGTTTGCTCCGCGGCGAGATAAAGCCAGACTCTGGACAAATTGAAAAATCTTCTGATGAGATTGATTTTTCTTACTCGGGACAAACGCCGAGTTTATTAGATTTTAAATCGCTTAAAGAAAATTTTTTACTTTTTAAAAAAGAAGACATTGATTCAAAAACTTTAAAAAGAGCTGAAGAATTGAATTTTCTTTCCTTAATCGATAAACCATTAATAAATCTTTCTTCTGGCGAAAGGCAAAAAACGGAATTTTTATTTGCGTTGTCATCACCTTGTAAAGTTATCTATCTAGATGAACCATATTCTTCTATGGATAAAGAAAGTAAAAAGATTGCTATAAAGTTTATCAATGAGGAAAGCTCCCAGCATCTGATATTTTTAGTTAGTCATAATGATGAGTTAGATGATGATTTAAATGTCGAAATGCAAATTTTTTTTAATGAGAAAACAATTGCTGTAAAAGCGGTGAAAGATGATAAAGATATTAACGCTGCAGCAACTTTAAAGTCTAATAAAGCCTCATTTTTTTCAATATTCATCCTGGATTTTAAGAAAAAAGCCTTGACGTTTTCTATTATTCAGGCGTTTCTCACTTTGTGTATTTTTCTAATAATTTTATTAGGGATTTCCTTTTCAAATAGTAATAGTTATGAAAATATGCTAAAAATCGGCTTGGCTAATGACCCTTTTACTAGCCATCAAGTGCTGATTAACAGTTCATCAACGGTTACTAATTTTTTTGACTTTAATCAATATCAATCTGTTTTGTTATCTGAAAATAGTGATAGTTCAAAAATTGCAATTTATGAAAATTTGTCAAATGATGACAATGCTGTTTATTATTTTCATAATCAAGAAAATACTTTAAAGTTTCAAAACGGTGATAAAATTGATATCAAAGATGATGAGTTTACTATCACCATCATTGATAAAAATTCTTTAAAACAATATTTGCCTAATACTTTTTTGTTCTCTTCTATCATTGATGGTTATGATTTAAACACCTCGGTATTTATTTCCTCAAGTAAGTTCTTAAATTTACTAATTTCATCAAATGCTAATGATATTCTTTGCTCTAATGATAAGGTTTCACTAGATTTTAACTTTAGCCTTTTCAATTTTAATAATCAAAATATTACTGGGGCAAATAGAATTAATTTTGAAATATCTTATCAGTCTCCAAATCTTTTTCAAGTAAGCTCATTTCCCCAAAATACGATGTTTTTCTTTAATAAAAATCAGATTCTTAAAACTAATGGCGACGGAGTTAACAACGCGACTGTTATAGGTATAAACGTTTATCGTTATTTGTTTAGTAAAGTAAATAGTTATAGCTTGGAAAACGGATTAGAACCTATTTTGACTAATGATGAAATTATTGCTAATGCTTCAAAAGCGGAAATTATTGTCGTTGATGCATTTATTGAAGATATGCAACTTCCATATAATATTTTATGTTTTGTTGTTGCCGCGGTTTTATTAGTTATTGATATAATATTCATTTTCTTCTCAAGAAAAGATAATAAATATTTCCGTTATGAAATTGATTCTTTAGCCGTTAACCATGGATATCCGACTAAGATTAATACACATTATTTGTTTACAACATTCATTTGTTTATTTTTACTTATTTTTGTAATAAGTATAATAATTTATAGCTTTTGTTTTATACCGGTTTCAAATTATGTCTATATGGTAACGCGTTACGGCCGTTATAAAAATCCTGATTATTACTATTATTCTCAGCAGCCATTGAATCCATACTATGATTTTTTAAATAAACCAATCTCCTGGATTACTTTTTCGCCTTGGTCATTAATAGTTATTCCTTTGAGCGTTTTGCTTTCGTTTATAGCAATGAAATCGTTTCAAAAACAGCATAATTAATTCCTTTTTATTTAATCATAGAACTATATTGATGATTGACTATATAAAACTTGAACTTAAGTCTAGTTAATATAGTCTTTTTTACAATTTTTTATTACAAAGAACAAAAAAGCAAAAAATATTTTAAAAAACATACTCAAAAAATAGACATTTGTATATCAATTTGCTAAATTAAAGAAAATCAATAACTAACATATTGATAACGAAGGGAAAGAGTTGATGAATTTTTTATTTATTTCTTCACGAAATATTAGCAAAAATGGTTTAATTACCGAAGTTGCTGATTTCAGTTACCTATTAACCTCATCCCAATTGCAAAAAATTGATGCTTATACATTTGTTAAACAAGATAGTCAATCTAATGCTATTATTAATCTAAAAAGTCTCTTATCAATTATAAAAAATAAAGATATTTATTTGGTAACGTACCATTATGAGTCGTTGTTAAGATGTCTTCTTTCAGAATGTGAAAGACAAGAATGCGAGCTTCCTAAATTTAAAATAATTGATTTATCATTGCTTGGAGAGATTAAGCTCAGATTAATTAGAAGACCTTCATTATCGTATTTATCTCGAAGGTTATTTAACGAAATTGTCGAGGATAATATTTCCTCTGAAAAACAAATTTACGTGATGAAAAGAATTCTTAAACATTTTTTAACAACTAATTTTATGAGTGAATTACAAAATAATCCTCCATATTTAATAATGAGAGAAGAAGTTTCTGAATTAATTGTGAGGAGAAAGAAAAGAAAAGTTAGATCATTATCAGAAATTGATAATCTCATTGAGCATACTTATTCTCGATTAATTTTTCTTGCTTTTAAAGAAAACTCTAAAGAAAAAGTTATTGAATCCTTAACATATGCGATTACTGATTATAATTTAAACATTATTCAGCTTGTAAATAAAAATTTTAATGATAAACAATTGGAAGATTATTTAGATAATTTATCTTTTTTACTTACTCAAAAAGATGCATTAATTGTTTTACTTGACGGTGAAGAAGATGTGGCGTTACTGAGTCGGAGCTATCAAAAATATGGCCTCAGTTTAATGGATTTTAGACTTTTAGATTTAAAGTTTTTGCATAAGAAAAAAAATCGCTTAAATATAACTTTTAAAAAGTTTATCGATGAAAATGCATCACTTGAAGCAAATTTAAAAAACGAAATTCTTTATTTTAAAAATAATTATAACAAACAAGGATTTCTTGATTATGAACTAGGTGACGCGCTTACCTTCTCAAAAGATGTCTTAGAGAGAAAAAAAGATCAATTAAAACGTCAGAATATCTTAAATTGCTGCCTGATTGAAATGAAAAAGCTTTCTCCATTAAAGAAAAAATTTCAGACATTTAGAATGCTTTATGACCATGATGAGCAATACCGTAAAACTTTATTGCTTAGCGAATGTATAGGTAGGCGTTTTACATTATCAAATCAAGTTCAAGAAAATTTTCCAGATTCGATTGACTTAATAAAAAAATTACAAACGCTTGGATATTTATTTTCCCCAGATTCACGTACAAGTGATATCTTCCTCTGCTACGATGAAGATGATAAAAACAAAATGTCCTCTTTGATTAAAAGAGAAATAAAACCGCGTTTTGTTTTAGTGGATAACGCTTATTTGTTAGAAAAAAAGTTCTAGTCGATGTAATTAACCCCAAAAGTTGGACTACGGGTAAAATCTAATTTTATATTAATTATAAATAGGATTGTTGTCTATATTGTATAGGTGATAATCCTTTTAATTTTGTTGTAATTCTACTTTTATTATA
>CALVKD010000079.1 GCA_944332525.1 uncultured Bacilli bacterium
GTTTACGGGTAAGTAAGAGTGATAAAGGCAATTGGGCAAATAAAAACGCCCTGAAATCGGGGCGGCCAGCAACATGCCTTGAAGGCAATAAGAAAAACCGCGCCTTAAAGACGCGGATTTTTATTTAATTGTTTTCAGCTTCTTTTTGCTTAGCTATTTTAGCTTCGTATTTCTTTCTTTCCGCATAGTTAAGAATCTTCTTTCTCATGCGGTAAGTAGTAGGTGTAATTTCAACTAATTCATCGCTATTAATATAGTCGAGACATTCTTCAAGAGACATCTTTCTTGGAGTCTTTAAGACGACAGTAGTATCTTTACTTGCTGAACGCATATTAGTCTTTTCTTTTTCTTTGACGACAGTGACACCTAAATCATTATTGTACTTATTTTCACCGACGATCATGCCTTCATAAACTTTAGCTCCTGGAAGAATGAACATTGTTCCTCTTTCTTCAACGTGTTCAATGGCGTATGGTGTAGCTTGTCCAGAATCGACAGCGACGAGAACACCGATAGTTCTTTCACCGACATTCATCTTTAAATAAGGACGATATTCTCTAAATGTATGGTTGATAATTCCATATCCTTTTGTCATGGTTAAGAAATTATTAACGAAGCCGAGTAAACCTCTAGATGGAACAATATATTCAACCTTAACTTGGTTTTCGTTATATTGCATATGAACTAATTCACCTCCGCGAGATGATAATGAATCGATAACAGATCCTAAATAATCTTCTGGAACATCAATGGCGACATCTTCAAATGGTTCACATTTAACTCCATCGATTTCTTTAATAATGACTTCTGGCTTGGACACTTGTAATTCATAACCTTCACGGCGCATATTTTCAATTAAGATGGAGAGGTGTAATTCTCCGCGGCCAGAGACGATTAATGATTCTGTATTAGGAATTCTGCTGACTTTTAAAGAAACATCTCTTTGAACTTCTCTTTCCAATCTTTCTTCAATCTTCGAGAAAGTTAAGAGTTTGCCATCTTGTCCAGCAAATGGTGAAGAGTTGACACCAAAGGTCATTTGTAAGGTAGGTGGATCAATTCTTAGTAAAGGAAGAGCTGCGACATTATTTAATTCGCAGATAGTTTCACCGACGTTTAAATCAGGAATACCAGCGACAGCGATAATATCACCTGCTTGAGCTTCTTTAATTTCAATTCTGTTGAGCCCGAGGAAACCAAAAAGCTTTTGGATACGGAAGTTTTTAACAGATCCATCAAGACGGGAAACAGAGACCATTTCGTTTTCATGGATTGTTCCTCTCTTAACTAAGCCAATACCGATTTTTCCGACGAAATCATTGTAGTCGAGTAATGCAGGTTGGAATTGAAGAGGTCCATCATGAGTAACACGTGGCTCAGGAATTTCAGAAATAATCGATTCAAAAATCGGATCCATTCCTGGAGCTTGATCTTCAATTTTTGCTGAATAAGAAGATGTACCTTTTAAGGCAGAACAATAAATTGTCTTAAATTCTAAGAATTCGTCTGGTGCTCCTAATTCGATAAATAAATCGAGAACTTCATCGACAACCCTAGCTGGATTAGCATTAGGACGGTCAACTTTATTAACGACGACAATTGGCTTAACATGGGCTTCAAGAGCTTTTTTAAGAACAAATCTAGTTTGCGGCATTGTTCCTTCGAAAGCATCGACGACGAGTAAAACCCCATCGACCATGTTCATAATTCTTTCAACTTCACCACCGAAGTCAGCGTGACCCGGAGTGTCTAAAATATTGATACGATAATCCTTATAATGAATTGCAGTTGTCTTGGCTAAAATTGTGATACCTCTTTCTCTTTCGATATCATTACTATCCATTGCGCGGTCGACAACTTTTTCATTCTCACGAAAAGTATGAGAGTTAATTAATAACTGATTGACCAAAGTGGTTTTACCATGGTCGACGTGAGCGATAATTGCAACATTTCTAACGTTCATACTTACCTCCATTAAATACCTTTAAGATTATATAGCAATAAAAAAGATGTTTAAACAAAAATCTTGTTCAAACATCTAAAAAACGCGTACTTTTTTATAAAAAGTAATTTTGCTTAGGCATCGATATCGATGATATTAGGGATAACGATTGGTTGCTTCTTGGTTTCTTTTCTAACGTAACGGAAAATTCTATCAGCAATTTTATCAAGTAATTCCTGTTGATTGTCCCCGTAGTAATTAGAAATATAAGTATGAAGCGAGTCTTCAAATAAGGAATTAATAGTTTTAACAATATTTTCTGAATCTTTTAAGAAGACAAAGCCTCTCATCTGAACGTCTTGAGAAGTAATGATTTTCTTTTCTTTTGAAGAAACAACTGCTCCTAAGATAATAACTCCATCATTAGCCATCTTAATTCTTTCTTCAATAACTGAGTCGACGACATTTCCAACTCCGATTCCGTCAACCATTACATCGCCGTTTTTGATAGTATTTGCATAATCTGGACGCGCTTTACCATTTTCAATATTTAAAGGTACCCCATTATCAAGAACAAAGATATTGGTATGGTTATAGCCCATATTGAGGTTTAAAGCAATATTGGCATTGGCTAATAATTGACGATAATCACCTTTAATTGGCAAATAGTATTTTGGTTTTAAAATGGTTAAAAGCATCTTGATATCTTCTTCTCTAGCATGCATAGAATAGATATCTTTACGTGTTAAAGAAAGAACATTAGCTCCGGTTTTATAAATGGCATCGACAGCATCGATAGCTGCGGTTTCTGTTCCAGGAACTGATGGGCAAGCGAGAATAAAGGTATCATTTTCGTTAAAAGTGATATTAGAATAACTACCTTGTGCGAGCTTAATTAAGTTATTAAAAACATCTTCGCCTTCGCCATCGATAATCACTAATAAATCTTGCTCGCGAATCCGGTTAATTTCATTTAATGTTGTTCTGTTTGCATATGGCAAATCAAAATCGGTATGTTCGATATCCTCTCCAAAAATGCGTTTAGCATCATCGGTTAGGAAGATAATCTTTTTATTGGTTTTGACCGCTAAATCAAGAATTTCGCGTAAATTGAAAAGGTTTTGCGAATAAACAGCGATAAAAGTCCGACCTTTTGATTCGGTAAAAAGACGGGAGATATGTTTTGTTAAACGGTGATTAGGTGATGTATGACCAGGTTTATCTGAATCGCAGGATTCCGCTAAAAGAAGCAAAACTTGTTTCTTTAATGGAAGAGATGACAGCATGGTAAAATCCATGCGGTTTTCAACGTTAGCTCCAAAATCGATAATGAAATCTGAACTATAGACAATATATCCTTCGCTAGTATCAATAGCAACGGCAAAAGTGCCAGGAATAGAATGAGTCATGGTGATGAAAATAAATTCTCTGCCATTGATAATTTCACTTCCGCCCGTGACAATATGGAAATCGTAATCTATAGGCTTTAATCCGTATGATATTGTTTTGCTTCTAATTAAAGAAGCAGTGAGTTTTGAACAATATATTGGAGCAGGAATACGGCGATATAAATACGGCAATGCACCCATTTGATCGTTATGGGCGTGCGAAATAATATATGCTTTGACTCGAGAAGCATTTTCCTTCAAATAAGAAAAATCAGGAATAATGCAATCGACACCAGGAACGCGTTTATCTGGATACTTAATTCCGGCATCAATAACATAAATATCTTCGTTGATTTCGACGATTGTGATATTTTTACCATTTTCATCTAAACCGCCCAAAGCAAAAACTTTAATTTTTTCTGGCATTATAAAACACTCCTTATGTTTAAATCCAGTAACATTATACAAATTATGATATAAGCGTTCAATTATAAAAATATATTAACTTCAAAAATAAACATATTATTTTTAAAAAATTCAAAATAAATAATTTTCTTATTTACAAAGACTATTAAATGTCATATTATTTTAAAGCAATGGCGATTATGGTGAAGTGGTTAACACATCTGGCTGTGAACCAGACACGCGTCGGTTCGATTCCGATTAATCGCCCCATATTTGTACGACATGTCTGATACATTCTTAGTCGCTGACTAGGGGTGTGCAGACTTTTTTTGATTTTAGGCTTAAATAGGCACTTTTTAAAATTACGTCGTTGTAATGGTGCGAGCCGAAATCCGTAAAATTCATCAAAAAACCATCATTTTTCAGGCTTACTTTGAAACGGCAGGTGTGCACTATTACACGGCAACCATTTTTTTGCACACCCTTGCACACCCCTAAACACGGCAACTGAACACCCCTATCTTTATTAATAATATTGTACTGCTATTATAAAAGTAGACACAAGGGTGCAGTTTTTAGACAGTTAATATATAATGTTAAACACAACCCCTAGGGGTTGGCGACAGAAAACTTTAAAAAGGAGACAACGATAATTATGAAATACACAATAGAAAAAAAACTAGAAATCGGTAAAGAAATTTATACTGGTAATTTAAAAATTCATGAGGCGGCAATTAAATATGATATTGG
>CALVKD010000080.1 GCA_944332525.1 uncultured Bacilli bacterium
GTAATTTCATTAATTATTACAATAACGAAAGATTACAAGAAAAAATAAAAGAGTTAGCTCCGATTCAGTTTCGGAATCTAACTCTTAGTGCTTCTTTATAAACGGTCCGAATTAATCAAACACGTTCTTTCTGACTGGTTTTTTTATTTTGTCTACACAAAAAAAGACTGCTATTTAGATATGGCAGTCTTTTTAACTTAATGTATTACTTTAATAACGTTGGATATACACCATCAGCAGGTAAAGTTGTTGTTCCAACATCTCTAATTTCGACTTCAGCATAGAGATTATATTCATAGGAATCTAACAATGTTCCAGTTTCTTCATCTGTGAGATAATCGCGTGAATAGAAAGCAATATGCAAGACATCATTATCTAAGATTTCAAAAGTCATCTTATCAATATAATCTGGGCTCATATAGAGGAATGAACACATAACCATGATATCGTTGGAATCATATGTATAGTAAGTTTCACCATCTAATACATAATCATTCAGAACATCACCAGCAAAATATCCTAAACCGGTATAATCAAAAATTGATTCGTAGTCTAAAGGATGGCTGCCAATAGCAAACGGAACTATTTCACCAGTTTCATAGTCTTCATGTTCTTCACGGAATTCATAAAGATAACCTGAGTCAGAAACAGCAACACCATCACCATAGTATCCTGAATAATATGTATCTTCGGTATAGAAATCATCTTCATCATCGGTATATTCATCGGCTTCTGTTGAGAAGTAATGAACGCGGAAATTGGATTTGCTTTCTAGAAGATTGAAATAATCAACTAAACTTTGATTAGTTCTTTTTTCAGTGAGAGTTTCATCAATATTTCCTTCAACAGCAGTTAAAGCTTCTGATGTCGCGGTGTTGATGTTTGTCAAAGTATAAGTAATCGAGCTGCCAGCACCTACTAAGGAATTATCAATTAATTCAACTTTAATCGCACCATCTTCAAGTAAGGTAATATAGACTGCACTTATTGAAGAATATGAGCTGACAGATAACATATTGCTAAAGATTTCAACATGACGGCTTGACGAAGAATAATATCTGCCATCGCTATCACCAAGATAATAGAATGTTGAGAAATCGATATCTTTTAAAGAATACATCTTCTCATATTCAGCAGCTGTTAAATGTTGAGTATAATCAATTTCATAAGATGAACCATTTTTCCAGAATGGGTAATAGTTGTCGCCATATTTAATATAATTCTGTTCTCTTGATAAAGAATATGACCAAGTTTCATATCTTCCTTTATCAGTAACAGTTAGAGATGTCATAAATGAATCGGAATCCGGCGTAGCAGTGAAGGAAGTTAAGTTAGCAAAAGCTGTAACTAAGGCTTCCGTATTCTTATTTGATGGTAAGGTTGGTAAAACACCTGATTTTAAATAATCATCAAGAAGAGGAACACTTAAAGAATTAATATCGCTTAAATTTACGGTAGCGATTAAACTAACGTCATTATAGAAAGTGACAACACATGTTTTATCTTCATTAACTACAATTTGCATAGTATTAGCTCCTGTTTCCAAGATACTTAAATAATTTGCAAATGAGTTGACGTTGAAATAATCTCTTGTGACAAAAGTATTTTCACCAGTCTTTGTAAATTTCGAATAATCTACGCGTCCAAGTGAGAATAATTCTCGATAATATGCTTCATCAGCATCATAATCATAATCAACTGTTAAAGTATTATTAGCAATGGTAAATGGATGTGAGTATCCATCGCTTAAAACAATTGATCCTGATGAATCTTGACTATCTGGATAGTAATAATAGTCATGTCCGAGTTTCATAACAAATCCATAACCGTTATAGTAATCTTTAGCATCAATAGTCGCGGTGAAATCACCAGTTCCAAAAAGATTTTTTAAAGTAGTATCAGTTGTTACTTCTGCTTCTGGAGAAATATTTTTTTCTAAATAGTTCTCAGCAGGAGCAAAAGTTGTGGTACCAACATTAGAGATAATAGCTTGATAGGAAATATTTCCTTGTTTTGTATAAAGAGCAAAAGTTAATTGATTGTCTGAATTAACATAAATATTGATATAGTCGGCATATTGTTCGCCTTCATAATAAATTGTTAAATTCAAAGCATGGCTAAGCATTTCCATGACTTTTGCGTCTTTGATTTGATAAATGCCATTTGTTTCATCAATTAATGTTCCTACTTCTGAAACAGAAAAATCAATTACCTCAAAATTAGGAGCGAAGACAGTATCATACATACCTAAATAAGGCATTTGCAACATGGCTACGCCATTATAAACATTAAATTCATAGACAGTGTTATCTTCTAAAGCGATATAACCGGTTTGATTATAGGTGTCGAAGAAATAGCGATTATCGCGATAAGTATAAAACGCATCTTCTTCAGAAGTTTGAGTGCCCATGAAATACTTCGTTGTAAAATTATTTCCGCTTAAGGCGTCGATAGCCGCTTGAAGTTTTGCTGAAGAATCAGTTGGAGATGAAGTTGAATCTGTTGAGACTGATTCACTAGATCCGCTTGAACTAACCGAAGTTTGTGAAGAAGTTTGAGAAGATGTTCCTCCACAAGCGGTTAACATAAGAACTGATAAAGTTAATATTAATAAACTATTTTTTTTCATAAAATATTATGTTCCTCCAAATTATTCAACAACCGTTACTTCAATATTATAAGTTACCGATGCATCAGATCTAGCCGCGATAACAATAGTAGCTTTACCTGGAGCAATTGCTTCATAAGAGCTCCAAAGAGAATTGTAATCAAATTGCATTTCACCTTCGCTATTAATGACATCAGCAATTATAAACTCATCATAATCTAAGGCAGTAGCAGGTAAATATTCATCAATAGTAATGTCAAAGGTATATAGACTATCGCCAACTGAGACAGTATTATCTTCGCCATAGTGAGCAGCGACATATTGACTAACAAAATAAGCTGTTGGATCAATAGTATTTTCTGAGCTAGATGTTAATTCCAAACTTTCAGTTTTCATGGAATATGTACTTTCTTCTTCGACGACAGCATCTTCTTTAAGAGTTTCGCTAGCAATATCATAAGACGTATCCGAATAAACTTTCTGAGTTAAATCAAATGAATCAATAATACCATTTGGCATAAATTTGATGGTCATCTGATAATCGCTATAATCAGCATTAACATTATTAGCCCATACTTTTACATAATAACCTTCAACAGTGATGGTGATTAATTCACCTTTTGTCATAGTTAAAGTTTCACTAGTAGATGGTAAACCAGCTATTTCGTTAGCGATATCGCTAAATACATAGTAATTTTCGGTACGGCTGCGCGCATCTTCAAGAGTGATTTGGCTAGTTGTCGATTCTGGGAAATCAACAATTTTATACTTAGCGCAATAAGATGATTCAATTTCGTTATTATCAAGGCTTAACTCATAGTAAGTATTATCCTTAATCATATTAACATCGGTTTCATTTGTTGAATCAGTGCTGCCATAAGCATATTTTATATTCTCCACTGTATCCCGACGAATAATATAATCGGTATAATGCGTAACAGTAGTATCGGTTATATCTTCAAAACCAGAAGTATCTTTTTCTTCTTTATGAATTTTGCTCTTACCAACCATGCTTTCCTTTTGCATAGAGGTATTTCTAATATAATTGACTAAATCACCGGTTGTATTAATAGTTGGGAATGCTTCAATAACGCTAATTTCGACAGAATCAGTTAAGTTCGATTTACTATCTTTAACTGTAATAGTTGCAGTTCCAATACCTAATCCTTTAACAACACCTTCATTTGTAACAGAAGCAACTAATGGTGACGATGATGTAAAAGTTAAATCAACATCTGCACCTTCATCATACTCAGCAACAAGAGTAATAGTTGCATTAACTTCTACGCTAGTTGGTCCGCTTAAAGTTAAACTATTTGTAACAACCGCTTGAGAAATTGTAGATGAAACTACCTCAGAAGGTGTAGAGCTAGTCGTTTGCGATGTAGCACTAGAAGTAGTCCCTTGACTGCTAACACTAGTTGATGTTCCACCGCAAGATGCTAGAGCCATCAATGATAAAACAGATAATAGAAATAGTGATTTTGATTTCATTTTTTCCCTCCATAAATTATCTAGTTTAATAATTTTACTATTAAAATAAGCATACTAGTTTTTAAATGCGTATTAAACAAAAATATAACTTATTATAAAAATGATTTTTTACTTAATTGATAGAATATATCAAGGTTATAGTGTCATTCAATACAATATCTTTTGCTGAAACATTCAAATTAATTTCATCGTTTTCTACCATTTTATAATTAGCTAAACGAATGCCTGAATCTCTTAACATCGGTGAAAACTTAGGAGTACCATATTCAATTGAAATAATTTCTCCAAGTTTAATTTGTGCACCTTTTGCAATAACATTAGCATTTTCAATCGCATTATTTAACGCATCAAGCATAACTGCCTGCTTCTGTTTGTTTTCATCTTTCAAGCCATATGACAAACTCATATCAGAATAAATATCGCTTTTGCTGAGCAAAGTCAAAATATTACTGAGCATAGCGTTATCAAAATCAAAGCAAACTTTAATTTGTTCAGAATATCTAAATCCGTCTTGTTTGGAGGAAACGATATTATCTTTGTTCTTTACATTAACAAAATTTTGATTAATGACAAAAGATGTTGTAATAATCCATTTGTTATCAACTCCGAGAGATATTAAATCTTGGCAGAGCTTTTCATGATCAAAAGAAGCTTTTTTGATGGTTTTATCATAAGTTTTTTCTTGGCCATGCAAAGTAAAAAACAATATCATCATATCCGCTTTAACGCTTATAGAACCATTACCGACTATTTTTAATATTTTATCCATATTTTTACCTCTTATATAGTTAAATTATATATCAAATCTATTAAATCAAACATAATTATTTTATTGCGATAACACCATATAAAACATTGAATTAGAAACACGTAAGCGTATACATGTTTCTATGTGTATTTTTTTATAGAATGGTCTTTATTTTTTGTTTAAAAATTATTAACAAAAACTAACTTTTATGCTTAAATAATCGGGCTAGAAGGTGAATTAATTATGTTTAAGAAACTTTTTGCTCCAATTGATCTGACAAAAGGTCAGATATACAAAGTAATCGTGATTTTCATGATTCCAATTTTTATTTCTTATATTTTTCAACAAATTTATACGTTAACTGATGCAATTATCGTCGGACAAAATTTAACAGCTAGCGAAGTAAATGGTGTTAACGATGTCTCATCTTTAACATTTATCGTTTTACAATTCGCTTTTGGATGCTCTGCTGGTTTTTCTGTTATTTCTTCAGCAAAACAAGGAAGCCACGATCAAGACGGCGTCAGAAAATCATTTCTCACTCAAATAATTCTTTCCATAATTATTTCTATAATATTGACCATTATCGCTGTTTCATTAATAGATCCGCTTTTATCATTAATTGGATTAACAAAAGAGCATGGCGGTGATACTTATGATTCAGCGAAAGAATACATTTTCATCATCTTTTTAGGAACAATCTGCCAAGTTGCTTATAATCAAATCTGCTCATTACTGCGTTCTATTGGTGATTCACTCACTCCGTTACTATTCTTAATCGCATCAACCATTTTAAATATCGGTCTTGATTTATTATTTATCGTCGTATTTAAATGGGGTGTTGCCGGCGCGGCAATAGCTACAATTTTAGCTCAAGGAGTATCAGCGATTCTCTGCTATACTTATACTTTTATCAAATATCCTTTTTTAAGATTTAAAAAAGAAGATTTACATATCGATGTTAAATTTTATCTCAACCATTTAAAACTCGGTTTACCATTAGCTTTTCAATTTTCAATCTTAGCTATTGGTTTAATCACTTTACAATCAACAATAATTAAATTCGATACCAGTATCACCGGTGTAATTATTGATAATGGACCAGCTCAATTAGCCTATGGAGCAGTTAATAAAATTCAAAATTTATTAATGTGCCCATTTAATGCTTTAGGTACCGCAATGCTATCATATGTCGGTCAAAACTATGGAGCAGGCAATATCAAACGCGTCAAAAAAGGTTTCTCAACATCAATAATTATCATGTTAATTATTTATGTTATTGTTTTAACTATCGCTTTATTATTAATGATTGATAATACTTTCTTAAAAATATTCTACTCATCTTCATCCATAACTGATAAAACCGCCTATCTAGGAAGAATAAATTTATTATGCACTGTCCCTTTCTTCCCTCTAGTTGGAATGGTTTATATCTTTAGATGTTCAGTTCAAGGTGTCGGCAATTCTTTATTCCCTCTCTTAGGAGGTATTGGAGAATTATTAGCTAGAACTTTAATTTGTATCTTTGGACCATATATTTTCGTATCAACAATTTCTACATCATTAGATTTATTTACGTCACCTTGGCCATATATCGTTACTTGTTTAGCTGATCCATTAGCTTGGTTAGCTGCAGATGTTTGTATGTTAGGCGGATATATTTTACATATCTATAAACCTTATAAAAAATATTTAAAAACTAACGAAATAACTTTCAAATAATTACCTTTGCTTAATTATCAAATTCACTTTATAATTTTGATATGAAAGTATATATTTCGATAAAAAATATCAAGGCGATTGATAATTTATTACAGGCAATTAAAGTTGTCGCATATAGCCATCAAGATATTGATTTTCAAATTATTATTACTGATGATGTTAAACATACCTTAAGCGAAGATAACAATCTTTCATTTATTAAAGAATATTTAAATGATGGTCCATTATTTACATTTGAAACAAAAAAAGATCAAAATTTAGTTACATTCAAGGTATTTTCAAATAATTTTGGAAAAGATTTTTATCTAGGTGACTTTGGTAATGACTCTTTAATCATTGAAGAAAAATTTCAATTAGTAAAAAGCAAAATATTTAATAACAAATCATTTTCATATGCACTTTTAAAAAGCGATGATAAATTTATTCTATCTCATATCGGCGATAAGAATTTCAAAGGTGTATTAAGCGTTGAAGATTTATTTAATTCAGATGTAGATATTGCTTTTGGAGATAAATTTGTTTGTTCTTTTTTAATTTCTTCATTCCGCAGTTACGAAAAATTTTTAACTATCAAAGAGCAAAAAAAAGAAGAAAAGAAACCTTTCTTCAATAAAGTATTTGCCTATTTCACTAAATTTAACGCTTCTAAGCCAATAACTTTTTCAATTGATGAAATAATTAGACCATATCAGATTTGCTTCGATATCGGCCAATTATTAATGATTTATGACGATAATCTAGCATATAAAGATTACGTTGATATGTTAGAATTATTAATTTCTATCTCAAAGCAATAAAAAAAACAACCTAATAATCCTGTAATTAACCCCAAAAATTGGACCGAGTAACATCGGAAAAGCTGAAGGGGGTTTTTTTTATTATTAATCGACTTTTTGTTCTTTAAGCTGAATTTTATTAATTCTCTTAAATTCAAGCACTAACAAGATAATAGTAACAATAATCGCGCAGACATCAGCAACAGGTGCTGCCCAGAGAACACCATCAATACCTAACCAGAGAGGTAATAAACAAGTTAACGGAACAAAGACGATAACATCTCTCATCAAAGAAAGGATAGTCGCTTTAACTGGACTGCCAATCGATTGTAAGAAGATTGAAGAAACTTTTTGAATGATTGTGAATAAAATAAGCATCAAATAGATTCTGACAGATTTAACACCGAATTCGAGATATAAATCTGGATTACTAGTGTTACTACCAAACATTTTAATGACGTATTGAGGTATTGATTGGAAAACGATTGTTGCTACTACGCCAAGGATAATATTTGCAATAATGATTTTTTTCTCGTAAGTGTTTTTTTATTTTTTCGAAAAAAAGAGATTACTGTGACGTAATCTCTTGGAGGGTATTACATAAAGTCAAGCTTCACCACTTGGAAATGGAATAACAAATAGATAATAATGATATGGACTATAAAGAGGGTTATAGATGTTATCAGAAAACGGTGATGCTTAACCTTATCCTCGTCTCTTATTTCAGGGAACAAGCAATAGAGAAATAATGTGATAACCGACCCGAAGACAATGGAGGTTAATAATACGGTAATATCATTTGTCTTCATTTTTTCATTCGTCTCAGTATTGCGTAACGTCTTAAGGTAGTGAATACCAATTCCATACGTAGCTAACCAGCCGAGGACGAAGATAATCATTAATACATAGAAGTCGATCATAATTTATTAATTCTATTTCTTTTTAAGATACTTCAAGCTATCAAATGTAACAGCGAGAAGAATGATAATACCGATGAAGACATTGGTGATATCAGCCGATCCACCGGTCATATCTCTTAAGTAATATTTCAAAATTTCGAAGAGTAAGCAACCAAAGACTGCTCCTGAAATTTTACCGATACCGCCGGAGAAAGAAATTCCGCCGATAACACAAGCTGCAATCGCTTCGAGTTCCCAACCTTGTCCGAAGGAGCTGGAAGATGATCCGGTAACTGTTGATTGGAAGAAGCCTCCAAATCCGTATAAGATACCAGCCATAACGAAGACTCCGACAGTTGTCCAGAATACTGAGATACCTGAGACAGATGCTGCTTCTGGGTTTCCACCGACAGCATACATATTTTTACCGAAGCGAGTTTTATTCCAAATGAACCAAACAATCGCAATAGCTATAACTGAATAAATAAAGGTTAATGGGATACCTGGGAATGATCCAAATTTGAAGATAGATGCAGCAATATTTAACGCATCTTGAGAAATCGTTCCAGTTTTGATGTTATTAGTACCAAATCCAACTAAACCCCAAATGATTAATGATGTACCAAGAGTGGAAATAAATGGATGGATTTTGAATTTTGCTGAGAAGAAACCAGCGATAGCACTAAATAATGTACAAGCGAAGATAGAGACTAATAATGCGACGACAACTGCTAATCCAAATCCGCCAGTAGCATAGATTCCGTTAAAACTAATGCCGAAGAATTCAACAGTAGTATTCGGATTAAGAATCATACAGGTAAAGATAGTACCTAATGTAACCATTCTTCCGACAGATAAGTCGGTACCAGCAAGCAAGATTAAGCCGGCAACGCCGAGTGCAAAGAAAACTTTAGTTGAGAAGTTCTTCAAGATTAAGTTAATCGCATTAATACCAATTAATGATGGGTTGATAGCGATACAGACAATCATGAAGATGACAATGATGATATAAAGACCATTCTTAAGTAAGAACTGCGGTAAGCTGAAATTGTAAATATAATTTTCAACTTTAGCTTGCATTGTTTCAACAAAACTCTTCTTACCATCACGAGCATTCATTTTCCAGTCTTGACTTTCAATAAATGAATCATGAACTTTATCCTTAATTTTTTGTAAGTGATTTTGATGTTTTGTTTTTTCTTCAAATATCTCTTGTTTATAGGTTTGTTTTTCTAATCTTAGCTTAATTTTATATTCTTCTTTGTCGTCTTTAAGACCTTCTAAGCCAAGCATCCGTTCTTTATGGCGGTCATTTATTTTTGCCATTTCTTCCTTGAATCTTAGATTTTCCTTGGCTTTTTCCTCTTTAGCTTCAACTTTTAATTGTTGATATAGAGGTTTATGATTAGTATTAACAAATTTGATTGTTTCATCAGCAATTTGCTTAATCTCTTCTTTATTGTCTTGGGCAACTTGTTTGGCTGCTTCAATACCTACTTTATTCTTTTCAATTAAGCTCTTTTTTACATCATCAGCAAGAATACGATTATTTTTTATTTTTCTATTTTCGTTTTCTAAAACTTTGATGCGGTCAGTACCATTTTTTCTCAATTTATCCAGTTTTGACTGATATTCAAGGTACCGGGATTTGAACTCATCGTAAGTAAGCGAGATAGCAGCAGAATTATTAATTTCTTGACTCATAACTTTCTCTCCTAAATATATTTAGCACTTAATCTGAGTAATTCTTCCTGATTAGTGTCTTTGGTATTAACAATACCGGCAATTCTGTGGTTAGACATAACAGCGATGCGATTAGTGATTCCTAAAATTTCTGGCATTTCACTAGATACGACGATACATGTCTTACCTTCTTTTGCCATTTTGATGATAAGTTGATAAATTTCATACTTAGCACCTACATCGATACCTCTAGTTGGTTCATCAAGCAAGAGGACATCAGGATTAATTTCCAACCAGCGACCAATAATAACCTTTTGTTGATTGCCACCACTTAACGAAGTAATTAAGTCATTAGGTCCCATACATTTCGTATGCATGATTTCAATTTCGTTCTCAGTAGCGTCTTTCATTTTTTTATCGTTAATGATATTAAAGTCACAATACGATTTTAAGTTAGCTATACAGGTATTAAACACTAGATCTTTTTTCAAAAATAAACCATTATATTTTCTTTCTTCTGTAACAAATGCAAATCCATTTTTAATTGCATCGCCGGAAGATGAGAAAAGAAGATTTTTGCCGTTATAGATAATCTCTCCACCGGAAATAGTTCTCAATCCAAAGAGAGCCTCTAATAACTCACTTCTACCTGCCCCAACAAGACCATATAATCCAAATATCTCACCTTTTTTAACCGAGAAAGAGATATTTTCTAATTTAGGTTCGTATTTTGTGCAAAGATCTTTAATTTCTAAAATAACATTACCCGGGGTGTTATCCACCGGTGGGAAACGTTGATCTAGAGAACGTCCAACCATTGCAGAAATTAATTCGTTCATATTAGTGTCTTTAACATTCTTTGTCAAAATCATTTGACCATCTCTCAAGACACTGACTTCATCACATATTTCGAAAACTTCATCCATTTTATGTGATATATAAACAAAGGAAACACCTTCTTTTTTCAATTCATTAACAATTGAGAAGAGCTTGCGAATTTCTTTATCAGTCAATGATGATGTCGGTTCATCAAGAACGATGATTTTTGAGTTGTAACTAACAGCTTTTGCAATTTCGACCATCTGTCTCTTTGCAACTGACATCGTTTTCATCTTAGCTTTGACATCAACATTCATACCAAGTTTCTTAAATAATAACTTAGCATCATTTTCCATTTGCTTTTCATCGATAACCCCTAATTTCATAGGATATCTTCCTAAATAAAGATTATCGACAACACTTCTTTCAAGGCATTGATTAAGTTCCTGATGGACCATTGCTACACCGTTTTCCAAAGCATCTTTAGGTCCGGAAAATTCGACTAGATTATCTCCGAGAAGGATTTCTCCGTCATCACGCGTGTATATACCGAATAAGATTTTCATCATCGTCGATTTACCAGCGCCATTTTCACCCATCAATCCCATGACTGTGCCTGCATGGATTTTAAGATTAATACCTTTTAAAACCTGGTTTTTGCCAAATGACTTGGAGATGTTTTTCATTTCTAATATGATATTTTTTTCATCATTCATATTATTCTCCCTATAAGCGTAGAATTAGACCGGCTTAAAAACCGGCCTAATATCTAGTGATTTAAATTTTACTTTAATGATTCAGCAGTAATCTTAGCGTGGTGGACTCTTAATGCCTTATTAGCAGAATCATACCAAACAGCTTTATCATTTGCTTCCCATTCTTCTTTAGTAGAAACAACTGTCATTCCGTCAGTTAATGATTTACTTTGAATGAGGTTATCTAATGCTTTAACACAAACATCAGCTTGTGCAGCACCATCATTTTTAACTGTACCTTTGAATTGGCCTTCTTTCTTAATTTCGGTAAGAGCATCATCAAGAGCATCAACACCCCAAATAGGGATACCTGCATCGATGAAAGCTTGGTTAGTAATAATACCGAGAGCCATACCATCGTTATTTGATAAGACTAAGTCAATTTGATCACCTTTAGAATTGAGAACACGAGCGACTTCATTAGCTGCAGTAACTGGGTCCCAGGTTGTACCGGCTGTATCAGTACCATCAACGATATCAGTGACTTCAACTTTGTTCCAAGCACCTTTTTCGGTATTAACTTCATAAGAACCACCAGCGGTTGCCTTTAATTCAGCATTAGAGTTTCCGCCTTCAAGATTTCTTTCAAGATAAGCTGGTGACCATTGTGTTCTAGCTTCTGCGTCAGCATGGCCTTTTTCACCTCTGACAACGATAACACCTAATTTACCATCGCCATTTCTATCAATAGCATCAAATCCAACAGAATTGATATATTCAGCTGCCATTGCACCTTGGTAACGTCCACCTTCAGCAGATTCAATACCAACGTAATAAGCATTGTCATAACTCTTCATTGTATCGACATCGACTTCGCCTGTAGGTGTTGATAATTCTCTGTTCCAGAAGATAACAGGTTTGCCGGTATCTTTAATTTTATTAATATAAGATAATCCGTTTGTTTGGTCGACAACGTTAATTAAGTATCCACCATAAGCTTGTGTGCCAGCGGTTTCAACCATCTTTAATGCTTCTGCGTCATCGTTTTTCGCATCAAACAATTCAATTTTATTATAGCCGTATTTTTGTGATGCGGTTTCAAGTCCTGGTTTCCATAAACCAGACATATTAGGATCTGATAAGTTATAAGAAATTGCAAAGATATCTTTGTCTGTAACTTGTGATCCACATGATGTGAGAACAGCTGCACCGATAAATAGGGCGCAAGCGCATAATGGAATTAATTTTTTATTCATAAATCCTCCTAATAATTCCAGAGTACCGCACACCGCAAAAGGGTTGTGTGGTGTTCTATTTGTGCTTTCATTATTACGTAAGCGCTTACACATTAAAATGTAAAAATCTCTATAAAATTAGGTATTTTCTCTACAACTTAAATGATTTTTTATGCTTCTTTTTTATCTTATTTTTATTAATAAAAATAAACGCTGTAAACGCTTACAGAATATTTCTTGTCAATTTTGACTAAGCAAAAAAACTATGTTAAAGTTAAAATATGTATAAAGTAGTTATTGTTGATGATGAACAATCTGTTAGAGAAAGATTGATTTCATTAATTAATCGAATGAAAGATGATTACGAAATTATTGCAACATATGAAAATGGATATGATGCTCTTTTTTGTTCTTCGCTTAATCCAGATATTTTAATTACTGATATTAAAATGCCCTATGTAGATGGCATTGAACTCATAAAACAACTAAAATTATCATTACCACTTTTAAAATCAGTTATAATTTCTGGATTTGATAGTTTTACTTACGCTCAAAAAGCTATCTCTTTAGGCGTTGTAGGTTATTTAACTAAACCAATTTCTTTTCAGGATCTAAAAGAAACATTAGATGCGATAAAAAAATCTTTAGACTCACAATTCACAATCAATAACAACAACAAAAAACTACAAAATCGAGCAGATACAGCTTTAAAATTATTACAAAACAATGATTTAAATCGTCTGATAACCTTAAAAAATATACCTGACGATTTTCTTAGCAAATTAAAAATTGATGAGATAAATTTAGATTATCGATTTATTATGATAGGTTCTTTTGATTTTGATGATGAAGCAGAAGAAGTTACTTTTTCTCAAACCGAATTAGTTAGTCTCTATCTTGATAATTTAATTAATGACGAATTAAAAATTAATCATTTTGAAGACAAAATATCTTATAAGCTTTTTGAAAAAGAAATAGAATCTAATATTTTATTATTATCTAATTCTCCGATGGTAAAAGAAGATATCCAAAATATCTTTACCGCTATTCTCGCTAAAATCAAAAAGATTTGCTCTGTTTCTATTTCTATCGGTTTTAGTGAAATGTCTTTATTAAATAAGGAAATAAGTTTTCGCCGTCTCTATAGACATGCCAAAAGATCACTAGAATATCGTCAAGTTGTCGGTAAAAATATGGTTTTATTTTTTGATGATATTGATAAAGGCGCACCTGGAACAGGAAAAATAGATGAAAACGAATATAAAGATATCTCTTACGAAATTCTTTATGGAAAAATTAACAACGCCTTAAGCAAAGTAGAAAAAATTCTTCAAACTATAACCAGAGAAAATTTTCAAAATACTTATTATTACGTTCTTAATAACCTTTTAGATTATGTTTTAAAATCATGTGTTTCTTTGCCGACATTATATCAAGAAACTCATGCTCATAAAGATATCGTAAATAATTTATTTTCATTAAAAACTAACGAATCGATTTTAGAATTTTTTAAAGAGTTAATTTTAGATATTGACGAAATCAATAAAAATTTGATAACATTAGTCAAGCATAATTTATTAAACATTAGATAGTATCTTTTCCCACGGGAAAATAACATCCAAATTACTAGATGCTTTTATTTTTGATGAATTAGTTATAAAATATTA
>CALVKD010000081.1 GCA_944332525.1 uncultured Bacilli bacterium
ATACTATAAGAATGTACAAAAATGGGAAAATAACAATGTACAAAATTGTACATAAAAAATACCCCATTTAGTACATTCTTTTGTTATACTCTAATCATAGATTGGAGGTGACAAATGAAAAATTTGAAAGGAGAGTTGTTATGTTTGAACGTGCAAGGCATAAAACCTAATTATTCTCAATTAGGCAGAATCTATGGTATGGATAGAAGAACTGTAAAAAAATATCATTTAAATATTCAAAATAAGAAGACAAAATCAAAAAGAATTTCAAGACTTGAAAAATACAATGATATTATAAAAGAAAAACTAAATTTACCTGGAAGTAATAAAAAAGCTGTTTATATGTATATAAAAATGAATTTAGATAATGATATAGGCTCTTATTCTAATTTTAGAAAATACACGCAAAAACATCAAGATTACTTTCTAGAAAAGGACTCACAAATTCATTTACGGTTTGAAACTGAAATGGGAAAGCAATTACAATTTGATTGGAAAGGTCCTATTAAAATGAAGTCTAGAAACAATGAAACTTTTAACTTTTATGTTTTTTCATCTACCTTGAGTGCATCTAGATTTCATGTGTTTGTTTATAGTAAATTTATGACATTAGAATCAGTAGAAAGATGTCTTATAGAAACTTTTAATTATATTAATGGTGTTCCTAAAGAATGTCTTACTGATAATATGTCGAGTATAGTCAATTATTCTCAAAATCAATTTGTTCCCGAATTTAAAACTTTTTGTAAAGATATGAATACACTTCCCAAAAGATGTAAGGTTAACAGTCCAGAAACTAAAGGAAAAGATGAATCTTGTAATAGGTTTATGAAATGGCTTATTCCTTATAATGGTGAATTTGAAGATGAAAAAGAATTAATTTATATTATTAAAAAACTTAACGAACAAATTAATTTGGAAATCAATCAAACAACAGGAATGACTCCTGTAAGCTTATTTCGTAAAGAAAAAGAATACTTAAACCCATTACCTAAACAAACAATAATTGATCAATATTTAGATACTATGTTACCAGCTAAAGTATCTAATGGTTTGCTTATTTATTACAAAGGTTCACAGTATTCTGTTCCCAAAAAGTATATTAATCAAACAGTTAAATTAAAAGAGATTGATAATAAACTTTATATATATTATAACAAAAATCTTATTGCTTCGCATAATATTTCATCAAATAAAATTAATTATGATGAAAATCATTATACAGAAGCTTTAAAAGAAACATTGCCATATAAAACTGAAAATGATATTGAAACTATGGCTCAAAAAAATTTAGAGTTATTAGGAAAACTAACAAAAGAAAAAGAAGAATAACAATTAAAAAATTAGAAAGGAAATTAAAAAATGAGCAATTATAATAAATTATTAAACAATTTAGAAAAACTTAAATTAAACAAATTTAAAGAACAATTAGATTCATATATTAACTTAATAAACGATAAAAAAATAGATATAGTAGAATCCTTATATAAACTTACAGAAGAAGAATTAAAATACAAAGAGGAAAAGGCAATTCATGGGTGTGTGAGAGTGGCCAATTTTCCATATATTAAAACATTTGATGACTATGATTTTTCATTTCAGCCGTCAGTTAATAAAGAAAAAATACTAGAGCTTAAAAATTTGAGATTTATTGAAAATAAAGAAAATATTATATTTGTTGGTAGTCCAGGTGTGGGTAAAACCCACCTTGCCACTGCCATTGGTATTGAAGCAGCTAAAAATAGACAGATAACATATTTTATTAACTGTAATGATTTAATTAATAACTTAAAAAAGGCTTATAATGAAAACAGATTAGAAGAAAGAATAAAATTTTATAACAAATATAAATTATTAATAATTGATGAAGTTGGGTTTTTACCAATTGATAAACTAGAAGCTAATATATTGTTTCAATTAATCAACAAACGATACGAAAAAAAATCAACTATTATTACTTCTAATATTGCTTTTAACAAATGGGCAGAAATGTTTGGCGATCCGATATTAGCTAATGCGATTCTTGATAGATTACTATATCACTGTCATGTTTTTAACATTAATGGTAAATCATATCGTACCAAAGATATTTTAGAAATGAATGAAGACAAGTAAGGAGCAACAGTTAAAATAAGTGAGCATTTTCATTCCCATTTTTGTACATACTTAAATTCCCATTTTTGTACATTGAAGTATTGACATTTACAATTTATTTCCATTTTTTAATAAAATTTTAAAAATTGATTCTTTGTTAGACGATAATAAAATAGATTATATTTTTGATGTTTTTAAGTCTTTATATCATACTATAAAAATCTGAACATTATCACATAATATCAAAATATAATCAAAATATAATTTTTTATAAATAGTTACACCTCCAACGTAAGTTTTTTGCATTTTAATACATAAACAGTACATTGTAAAAAATTGTGTACCAATTATGTACCAAATGCAATAATTAATATTGATTGTTTTTAATTATTGTTGATTTTGCATTAATTAAAAATAGTTAAAAACAATTAATTATTGCTTTATTTTATTGGATAAAATAGTTGAAATTGATATATATTCAAGAAATTTAGTGGTGGTCGATTATCTTTCCAAAACCAAATGTCGTGGGTTCAAGTTCTGCTTCCTCTGCCATTTTTGTTAATTAAAT
>CALVKD010000082.1 GCA_944332525.1 uncultured Bacilli bacterium
TTAATCCTAATCCCTCTTCACAATATAATCTAATTATTTCTTTTTTGTCTTTTAAACTTAGTTTCATATAAAAAACCCCTTCAGCTTTTCCGATGTTACTCGGTCCAACTTTTGGGGTTAATTACAAAGCGGCATCTTTTTGAAAATTTTATCTTTTTACTAAGCAATGAACGTATTCAACCGTATAATCGCGTTCATATTGACGGTTGGAATCAGCCTTAAACCGTTTATACTTTTTTTCATATCGCGAATATGTTCCATACTTAGACATAATTTTTTCAATCTCATCTAAAGAAATAATTCCTTCATCATTATAAGATAAGAAAATATAACGGAATTGCGCGGCTTTTATCAATTCTTCTAAATAATCCGCGGCTTCATTTTTCACGCAGAATTTACTTCTTTTATTTAATTCCACGCGAACCCCAGTTTTACCTTTAATTTTCGGTGAATCATACAAGGCAATAGTCTCTAAAAGATGATAATTCGTGTCATATTTACGGTTATTATAAGGGGGATCCATATAGAGAATATCGCCTTTGACATGACTTAATAATTCTTTAGCATCTTCGTTAAAGGCTAAATACATATGCTCGCCTTGAAAAACGATATTTAAATCTAATGGTCTTAAAATCATTCTTTTCTGCGCGGAAGTTTTAATTTTTTTCAAAAACGCTTCATAAACCGACGCGGTATTAGCTACTTTATCACTCGCTTCAATTAAGCAAGCTAATAGATAGTAATATTCTTTTTCATTGATTAAAGCATTTCTTTGCCAGAGGCGAATTTTTAAACGTATAGCATCGATTAACTTACTATTTTCATCGCTAAAGTACATTCTTTGATGTTCTTTTTCCTTGGTTCCTTCAAAAGAATAGTTTTTATAAATAAAACCTTTTCTGCCCTTTAAATTATTTAAATATTCAAAAGGATCAGCAATTCCAGCTTTTTTTAATGTTTCAAAAGTTAATGGATGGTTATTTTCGATGATTGCTTTAGCATTTACATAGGAAAAATACTGGATATCATTAACATAGATATCAAGATTCTTTGTTTTAAAATAAGAAGCAACTGCATTAGTTCCACCAAAGATGTCAAGCAATGAATGAACGTCGGTTTTAACGACATTATCCATTGCTTCTTCAATAAACTGCAGAAGCGATAATTTACTGCCGATATAATTCATTAAATTTTCCTCGTCGCCTTCTTTAAGAATTTTCTTTCATCTTCATTTAAATACTTACTAACCTTTTTATAAACCAATGCATGATAGTTATTTAAATAACGTTTCTCATCTTCATCAAGATATGAAGGTAAAATCGCATCGAGATCAAACGGTACTAAAGTTAAAGGTTCAAAACGGAGAAATGAACCAAATTCATTAGTGATATCTTTAACAGTTAATTCAAGATTTTCATGACGAATTCCATATTTATTAGTTAAATATAAACCTGGTTCATCACTAGTAATCATACCTTCTTTTAATGGAACATTGTTAGCTCTAGATAAAGAAATATTCTGCGGTCCTTCATGGACTGAGAGAAGATAGCCTACTCCGTGTCCTGTGCCGTGATTAAAGTTTAAATGATGAGCGAATAACGGCTCTCTTGCAATCATATCGATTTGATTGCCCGTTACACCTTCAGGGAATTTTGCTTTAGCTAAATCAATATGTGATTTTAAAACTAAAGTGAAATTCTTTTTCATCTCATATGAAACTTTACCGATGACAATAGTCCTAGTAATATCCGTTGTTCCTTCTAAATAATGTCCTCCGGAATCAACTAAAAGAAAATTATTATTGGTGATCTCAGCATTAGTTTCTTCTGTCGCTTCGTAATGGACAATCGCCCCATGTTCGGCCCATCCCGCGATAGTAGCAAATGATAAGTCAACAAAGTTTTTTTGCTCCCGGCGGAAACTCTCTAATTTATCCGCGACTGAAATTTCACTCTTCTTATCCTGGCTAGTTTTTAGATAATAGATGAATTTTACCATCGCAACAGCATCTTTTAAATGAGCTTTCTTAATATTACGAATTTCTACTTTATTTTTAACGCCTTTCATGTCCGCAACATATTCTTTAACAAAGCAGACTTTATTGCTTGAATCTAAGCTTTCTAATGTTTGATAATTAACCTTTTGCTTATCCGCGCCGACAGTTTCAAAGCGCAAATTCTTAATATCTTCATAGAATTCAAAATAAGATTTAATCTCGACGCCTAATGAAGAAAGATATTCTCTAACTTTTTCATTAACTGCCGCATCTTGAAGATAGATGACCGCTCTATCTTGATAAATAAGCGAGTAAGATAATCCAACCGGAGTAAAATCAATATCGTGAGCTCTTAAGTTATATAGATACATCACGCTTTCTAAGCTAGATAAAATATAAACAGTTAAAGAATCTAGAGCCATTTTATCTCTAACAATTCTTAATTTTTCGTTAGATGATTGTCCAGCATATTTTTCTTCAAGAACAAAAAGCTCACTGCTTTTCATCTTCGGACGAGAAGACCAAATTTCTCCGACTAAGTCTTCATTAACTAACTTTGAAGTTAAATTGTTATTTTTAATTTCTTCTTCTAAAGCTTTACCGAATTGATAAGGGACAACTTTAAAATCAAAACAAAGGTGATAATTTTCAATATGTAATTTGCTCTTTAAAAGATCAAAAGGAGTAATTACGCTTCTATCACCGAGTTTCATTAACTTTAAATAAGTATTTTTTAATTGTTCTTCCGCTTGAAGAAAATATCTTCCATCAGTATAAAGATATGCTTCATCTTGAGACAAGAATACCGAACCAGCCGATCCGGTAAAACCAGAGATAAATTCTCTTTCTTTAAAATAATCACCGACATATTCACTTAAGTGATAATCATCGCTTGGAATAAAGATTCCATCGATATTTTTTTCTTTCATCAGATTTCTTAATTCATCAATTCTTTGATTAATATTCTGCATAAATAAAAAACCTCTTCTTTAGAGTTATTGTAACGCTTTGAAGAGGTTTTTTTAATAATTACTTAATGAAGTCTTCGAGTTTTTCTCTTGATTGGAAACCAACTGTCTGCTTAGTTGCAACGCCGTTTTCAAATAATATGAGAGTTGGAATAGAATAAACCCGGAATCTTTGAGCTATTTCTGGATTTTCATCGACATTTACTTTGGCAATTTTTACTCCGTCAGTTCTGCCTTCAGCCATGCTTTCAATGACTGGTCCAAGCATTCTGCATGGTCCGCACCAAGGTGCCCAGAAATCGACCAAGGTCTTACCTTCTTTAATTTCGGTATCAAAAGTTGATTTATCTAAATGTAATAATGACATATATTAGTTCCTCCTAACTTCTATTATACATTAAATAACTATTTAAACAATCTTAATTATCTTCATTAACGAACTGCGAGTTATAAAGCTCGTGATAGAAGCCTTTTTTCTTTAACAAATCCTGATGTGTTCCGCTTTCAATAACATTTCCGTCTTTCATCACTAAAATAATATCAGCATCTTTAATCGTGCTTAAGCGATGAGCGACAATAAATGATGTTTTATTTTTCATTAAAATATTAAATGCTTGCTGAATCTTAATCTCAGTCCGGGTATCAATTGAAGAAGTCGCTTCATCAAGGATTAACATCGGAGGCAATCTGAGCATTACCCTGCATATTGCAATTAACTGTTTTTGACCTTGAGAGAAATCCCCTCCGTTTTCATCAATTAATGTATTATATCCATCTTTTAATAAAGAAATAAAGTGATCACAAGACGACATTTTCGCCGCTTCTACAACTTGCTCATGAGTAAAGTTATCACCCATAGTAATATTTTCTTCAATCGTTCCATAACGAAGATAGGTATCTTGAAGCACCATGCCGTAGTTTCTTCTAAGCGAATCTCTAGTTATAGTTTTAATGTTATGTCCGTCAACTGAAATAGAACCATTGTTTACATCATAGAAACGCATTAACAGATTAATAAATGTCGTTTTTCCACAGCCAGTTGGTCCAACTAAAGCAATCTTTTGTCCTTTTTTAACATTCAAAGAGAGATGTTCAATTAGTTTTTGATTAACATCATAAGAGAAAGAAACATCATTAAGAGAGATATTGCCTTCAACCGCTTCTAATTTTTCATTACCTTTATCAGATACTTCGTCTTCTTCATCAAGCAATTCATAGACTCTTTTTAAACATGTCAAAGCATTTTCAATTTCGGTTATAACCGAAGATATGTCATTAAAAGGTGTCGCATATTTCGAGGCAAAAGATAAAAAAGTCATCAATAATCCAACTGAAAAACCTAAATTATAAATTGTTAATAAAACTCCGATTAAAATAATCACCACATAAATTAAGGCATTAACAAATCTTGTGACCGGATTAGGTAAGGCTGAGAAAAATGATGATTTTCTCGTCGCATCTTCTAGCTTATCCGTAATGATTGAAAAATCTTCTTCACTTTTATCTTCATAATTAAAAGCTCTAACGACTTTTTGATTATTCATCATCTCTTCAATAAAAGCGATTTGCTCGCCGCGATATGAAGCTTGCTGATAGAAATAACGGTTAATATTTTTGGCGATAAACCGCGCGGCAAAAAGAGATAAAGGTGTAAGAACGACTACAACAATCGCCATAATGTAATTAAGAATAAACATAAATACTAAAGTCATTACGATGGTAAAGACTCCAATGAATAGCTGATTCATACCAATCAATAAGCCATCATTAACAACTTCAATATCACTTGATAATCTCGATAAAATATCACCTGAAGGATGTGAATCGAGATACTTTAATGGAAGGCGTTCAAGTTTTTCAAATGTTCTTTTTCTTAAAGATGCAGCATATTTATAAATTAAGTGGTTATTGCAGAGATTTAAAAGATATTGAGCGATAGCAGCGATAACCAAAAGAAGTCCCATAATTATGAATATCTGAAAAATCTTTTCAAAATTAACATTACCTTTTTCAACAATTAAATCGACGCAGTCACCTGCTAAAATTGGCAAATATAAAGAAGCGACAACGTAAATAATTGCTAAAATAATTGAGGAAAACAGGAAAAATTTAGCTTTTCCCAGATCTTTAAAAATCTGCTTATAAAGTTTCATCTTTTTCCTCCTTATATTGTGAGAAATAGATTTCGCGGTAAATCTGCGAGGATTTCAAGAGTTCTTCATGGGTACCTAAACCAGCCATATGCCCCTTATCAAGAACAATAATTTGGTCGCAGGCTCTTAATGAAGCCGTTCTTTGAGAAACGATAAAGATAGTTTTATTAAGTTTCTTTAATCCCTTACGAAGTTCCGATTCAGTTTTAAAATCTAAGGCTGAAGAAGAATCATCAAGAATTAAAATATCGCTTTGCTTAACTAAAGCTCTAGCAATTGTCAATCTCTGCTTTTGTCCGCCAGAAAAATTTCTTCCCTCTTGCTCAACAGGATAAGAAAGCCCGCCTTCTTTAGCCATGACAAAATCGTATCCCTGACTAATTTTTAAAGCGTTATAAAGCGTTTCATCATCAGCAGTTAAGTTGCCTAATTTTAAATTATCTCGTATCGTTCCTTTAAAAAGCTGCGATTTTTGAGGTACTACAGCAATTTCCGAGCGAAGTGTCTTTTCGTCATAATTTAATAAATTTAAACCTTTATAATAGATTTTACCTTCAGATATATCGTAGAAGTGAGGAATTAAATTTACTAAAGTTGTTTTTCCAGAACCAGTACCCCCAATAATACCTATCATCTGACCTTTCTTTACTTTAAAAGAAATATTATTTAATGCCGTTTCTTGTCCGTTATAAGACATACTGACATTATCAAAAACTAACAAATCGTCAGTATTAATCTTATCAATTACATCGAGATGTTTTAAATTTGATTTAATTGAGAATATCTGTTCAATACGCTTATTACTCGCTAAAGATTTTGACATGGTAACTAATAATGTAGCAAACTTGACCATCTCGACTAAGATTTGGCTAGCTAAATTATATAAAGCGACAACATCCCCGTTTTCTAAACTGCCTACGTCAACTTGCAATGCGCCAACGTAGATTAAAGCAATAATAAAAATGTTGATTAACGCGAATGTTAATGGATTAATGATATTAGAAATCTTACCGACAAAAAGCTGATATTTTGCTAATTTATCATTTGTTTTATTAAACTTTTCAATTTCTGCTTCTTGTTTATTAAAAGCTCGGATAACTCTAACCCCATTAAGATTTTCTCTAGATAAACGGACGACAACATCTAATTTTTGCTGGCTTTTCTTAAATAGAGGAATGGTAAAAACCATTACTAAAAAAATTAATAAAAATAAAACCGGCACAGTAATTAAAAAAGTAATTCCGGCGAGATTAGAGAAGAAAAAAGCTACAATAACCGCGCCGATAATGACAATTGGAGAACGTAAAAGTAATCTTAAAGCCATATTAACTCCAGTAGTTACTTGATTAACATCGCTTGACATTCTAGTAATTAATGAAGCCGTTCCAACATCATCTAATTCTTTATATTCCAAAGAGTTAATTTTCTTTAACAAATCTGTTCTTAATGCTGACTGTAATTTGCTAGATGCTACTGCGGCAAAATACTGCGCAGTTACCGATGAAAGCAATCCTAAAATGCCAAAAGCAAATAAAATTCCACACATTAAAAATATAAACTTTAAATCGCTTTGTCCTCCTTCATTAATTCCTTTATTAATAATTAAAGAAACTATGACTGGGACTAACAATTCAAAAACTACTTCCAGCATCTTAAAAAGAGGAGCTAATATCGCTTCTTTTTTTGTTCTGGATAAATACATAAAAATTCTTTTCATACTTTAGGTATTATATATATTTTAACTTTATAAAACAAAGATTAATCCAACTTACAGAAAAAAAGGAGGTCGCCCTCCCTTTCTCTCATTATTGTAAGAACAACTTCTTGAATAATAAGCACCAAATCAAATCAATCCAGCCAAGAATGATACCAACACCAAAGATGACGATAATTGCTAAGATTAAACGTAACAAGCCCCCTTTAGAAAGGAAAGCTGACCATCTGACGATTATTTCAGTAATCCAGTTGACGCCAGGAATCAAAAGCAAAATGATTTGGATTAAACGCGGTAAACGCATAAATGCCTTATCCATATAGTTTCCTCCTATTAATTAATATTATAACAGATTAAAGTCTAAAATCATGCACAATAAATATTATAATAAAGATTATAGACGCATGTTAATAATTTACGTTTATATTCATAGTCATAATTAGTTTTTTGCAAAACAAAAAAGTATTAAAATCAAATATTAAAATTTTAAAAAGTCATTTTATATTTTTAACATACAATAGAGGGGGATTTTTATGAAAAAAACATTTTTTTGCTATTTTCATTAATAGCAAGCAGCTTAATTTTAGCTTCTTGCGGAGGAACTTCATCAATTAGTTCTTCTACTATCTCAGGAATATCTTCTACTAGTTCACCTTCCTCACCGGTGACTTCGACACCGGTATCAAGCACAACTATTACTTCAACACCTAGCTCATCTGTTTCATCTCAAACAATTGATGAAAAAATTCATTCTGCCGCGAAAGCATTAGCAGAAAGCACTAGTTTCTCAATGAATTATAATTATGATGGCGAAGATTTTACTGATATCTACAATATCGAAAAAGGATATATTTATATCGACTACGATCAATCTGGATATATAACTTTACCTTTCAAAGATGAAAAGCAAATCTATGCTTATTCTGTTGATAATAATTCTATCACCTTAGAAGGTAGACCGGAAAATGAAACAGGATATGCCGAATTTGAAGATTTACTCTACGGCTTACCAGCATTAGCAGAAAAAATTTCTAAAGCTTCTTTAGCTGGAGCTGATTATATTCAAAGCAATAGCGAAGCCGATGTCTTAGTTATTGCTGAATTATTGGGTTTTGGAAGTTATGCTGAAGAATATTATTTCTACGGGGTTCAATTCACCATTGATGATGATGATAACTTAGTTGCTTCACTTGTTCTCGATAGCGATTATGCTGGAACATTTGAACAAGAATGGTTAACTGTAACATTTACAAATTTAAATGATAGCACATATGCTCTTGCTGAAAATTATCTATCTTCTTATCAAGAACCAGAAGTTAATCTATTTGGCATTGCTCCTAAAGTTCTTGCAGAAACAAGCGAAAATACCTATGGCCTTATCTCCGGCGTCAGCGATATAGACAAAGTCTTACCTTCGACAGATAGAAGCCATGCCAATGCTGCTATCGAAGTTGGATTTGAAGTTAAGACAGACGGAACACACATTACTAGCGTTTCTTATGTCTCAAGTGGATTCCTTTCTTACGCTGAAACTATAACCTATGACTATGAAAATGCAACTATCTCTCCAACTATCATGGATGCGTTAAAAACATTGCAAGTCAACGATTCAATGTTAACCTGGGCTGACTGCGGAGTGGCTTCTACATATGACACACTGGTTAGCTTCTATTGTGAAGAAATTGCAGCAACTATCCCATATCTTCACGATAATGCACTAACAGGTAATTGGTATGCATCCACATTAACCGAAGGTGAAATTAATATCTATTCTTTCAACTGGAATCTCACAGAAAAGCAATGGAGTACTTATGTTGAAACTTTTGTTGCTTTAATAGAAGAAAACGGTTATGTAGAAATGGCAGAAGGAACCGAACAATACGCAGGTTTAGATACATATATTAATGAAGAAAACGGAGTAATAATCTCTATTGGCAGTGGCTCATTTGATGGAATGTACTTCTATAAAGCTTAAGGAAAATAAAAGGTAGGTCAATGACCTACTTTTTTATTCCACTTCTAATTTAATTAATGCTTTAACAATATCAGTTAAAGCATTTAATTTTGTCAGAAAATAATTTAACGATGAATTAACCATCGATACATATTTTATTTCTCTTTGATTATTCTCCTCATAAAACATTGTAATTTGATAAACTATTCCATCAAATAATTTAGTTAAGCAAACGTCGTTTAATTTATCCGCGGCAATAAATAATTCATTAATTAAAGATTTTTCCTCATCTCTAAATTCATATTCATATCCATAATTTAATAAATTAGGTGATTGTCTTACTCCCTTAAAAACAATTTTATCTAAATTAATAACATACTCTTTTTTCCTAGCAATTCCATCTCCATGAAACGGATAGGTAATTTTAATTATTAAACCGTTTATATTATTCATACTATCACCTAATTAATTATAACATTTTTAAATTAAATTAATATCTAGACTATCTATCCAAGAATGAATAACATTTTCTTCAATTTCACTATGGCGAAATCTTCTTCCCTGTAAAACATTTGCTCCCGGGGCCAAATCTTCTAATTCATCAATAGAAAAATTTGATGATGAAGCTGTCGCAAAAGGAATAATGGTTTTATTAGTAAAATCATTAGAAATTACAAAATCATTAATTACCCAGCTTAACTCTCCCCACCAAACAGGCGCACCTAGAAAAATATACTCCGCATTATTAAATTCAGGAAAATTTACTTCAACTAATTCTGTCAAATGATTAGGATCATTTCTCTCCTAGCTAACCCGTGAATTAGAATCAAGATAATCAAGATCTTCATTTGTATATGGATTAACTGGAACTAATTCATGGAAAGATGAGCCAATATAATTAGTAATAATCTCTGCGACTTCTTTTGTATTTCCGGTTGCAGAAAAATAAACGACTAAAGCATTTGCATTAAGATTTTCTCCAATATTACTTTCAGATGAAAAGATACTGCTATTAGATGTAGAAGTTGATGATATGATATTTTCTCCGCATCCAACTAGTAAAGCCGCCATTGCCAACAACATTATTTTTTTCATAATTATTCACCTCTATTTTAGATTTTTTCCTAAATCATAAGCCATCTTTAAATACGATTGTCTAATCATTGAAGGATAACCTGCTCCGCGAGCCATGATTCTACCAATTTCATTAAAGTTAAGATAAGTTGTCAGTATGTTAAAATGCATATCTAAAGCGCTCATAACTGTTGAGTCATCATTCCAAACTGCAGCGATATAGATTACTTTTAGATGCCTTCTTTGAATCATCATATTTCTCGCGTAAAAACGATCTAATACCGTTTTTAACTGAGCAGACATTCCAAAATAATAAACCGGTGTAACAAAAACTAAGCAATCGGATTCTAAAATCTTGGCTAGTAGTTTGTTTCCATCATCCTTTTGAATGCATTCACCATTCATATGGCAATAATCACATCCTAGACATGGGTGAATATTGCCGTGTCCAGCATCATAAATTTCAATTGTATTATTTTCTTGAGCACCTTAATAAATTCATTAACTATTGTATTAGTTGTCCCGTTTATATGTGGACTTCCTTTTATAATTAAAATTCTCATAAATTATCTCCTTTATCTAAAGCTCCAACAACTTTATGAGGACGATATAATTCCTCAAGGAACTTTATCTCTTCGTCTGTCAAATTAACGTTAAGCGCATTTACGGCATCATCAATATATTTTTCTTTTGTCGCCCCAATAATTACAGAAGCAACAATCTTTTTAGATAATAGCCAAGCTAAGGCTATCTCGCTTTGAGGCACATTTTTTCCAACGGCAAGCTGATGTACTCTTTCAACAATTGGATAATCCTCATCTTTTGTATCGTCATATTTTTTCTTAGCAAAAGCATCTAGTTTACTTCTCCTAGTTTCCCCATCCCAGAGCCTACTGAGCCTACCGCCAGCTAATGGAGAATAAGGAGTTGCTGAAACATTTTCTTCATCTAACAATTTCAGCATTTCTCTTTCTTCTTCGCGATATATTAAATTGTAATGATTCTGCATAGAAATAAAGGTATGAAGATGATGTTCACGCGCGCAATCCTGCATTTTAGCAAATTGATAAGCATACATTGCTGAAGCACCGATATATCTAACTTTTCCGCTTTTAATAACTTCATCAAGAGCCTGCATAGTCTCTAAAATAGGTGTATCGTAATCAAATCTATGGATAATCAACAAATCAATATAATCCGTTCCTAAACGTTTTAAAGATTTATCAACTTCTCTTAAAATTGCTTCACGCGATAATTTTCCTTCATTGAAATAAACTTTTGTCGCAATGACAACATCTTCTCTTTTCGCGTACTTTTTTAATGCTTTTCCGAGAAATTCTTCACTGCTACCAGATGAATAACAGTTCGCAGTATCGAAAAAATTAATTCCTAAATCCAAAGCATGCTTAATTATTTTTTCACTTGATCCATAATCTAAGGCCCAATTTTGCATACCGGTCGCATTGCCAAAGCTCATACATCCTAAACAGATTCTTGATACCTTTATATCAGAATTGCCTAGTAATACATATTCCATAAAATTTCTCCTCCTTTATTTTTTAAAAGAAATACATTTTCCTAACACTTTGCCAGTTAACAAATACTGATACGTTGGAAATTCAAATAAGACCGGCTTAAATTTTTGATAATCAATTTGATTGTTAGTAAGATACTTATCCTCAACATAGACCGCTTTGATTTCACAGATAAAATTATCAAACCCATCAATTTCATAAATATCAATTACTGAGCATTCAATTGTTAACGGAGCTTTATCGATAATAGGCAATCCAGTTTCGCCTAAACGATAAGTAAACATATTTGATTTATCTTGATCCTTTCCTGAAACAAAACCGGTCTGATTAGCAGCAATTAACATATCTTCATCAATTAAATTAATTGTCAAAGCTTTATTTTCACGAATACCCATATTGCTATAATGATTTTTCGCTAGACTCACAAGAATATGATGATGTGAGACAATTCCAAAATGCGCGGCTAAAGCGTAATTAATTTTGTTTTTTACAACTGAGCCGATGATTGCGACAGGCATAGGGTATAAGCATAGTTTTGTCCCAATATTCTTTTTCATAATGTTCTCCTTAAAAATAATTGACGTGGTGTCAATTAAATATTAGGTAATCTTTGACACGATGTCAATTATTATTTATAATATTTTCAGAGAGAAAAAGATTTTATGTACTTAAGAGCTAGAAATTCAAAACAAATTGATGAACGAAAAAAAGAAATTATCGCTGCGATGGACAATTTATATATGAACAAAGAACTTAGTAATATCTATTTAAAAGACATTGCTGCTTCAACGCATATATCGCGCACAGCCATCTACTCTTACTATAAAAGCAAAGAAGAAATATTACTTGATTCCCTTTATAATCATTTTATTTCGCTTGATGACGAGTTAGAAAAAATAATTTCTTTAGAAATAAAGGAAAGCGAAGCAATTAATAAAATCACAAAGCTATTTGAAAAAAATGTTATTATTTTAAAAATCATGTCGACAAATCTAGAAGATATTGAAAGGCTATCGACTTTAGAAAATTTAATTACTTTAAAATCAGAATTAAAAAGATTTCAAGAGGCCTTTAGAGGTATTTTAAAAAAATATCATCCACATGCAGATTCTAGTATAATAAATAAATCACTTTATATTTTGATTACAATGCTTTATGGTTTTTATCCGATAGCTTATCCTATTGAAGTTCAAAAAAAAGCAATGGAAATAACTAACACATATATTGATATAACTTTGCAAAACTTGATTGCTTCATCTTTGCAAATGATTTTTAATAATTTGGAAAAAGAAAACGCTGACTAGCAGCGTTTTTTTAATCAAGAGAATTTTCTTTAGTCGGTTTTCTTTTAACCTCTTCATGAAAAAAATAATTAACCACGATTGGTTTAGCAGAGAATGGTCTTTTCATCGAATCATCATCTCTAACATATTCAAGTCCTTCATTTAAGCAAAACTTTTTTAATTTTTTATTTAAATCATACCAATATTGATAGTTATTTTTACGATATATTTCTTCATATAAAGGTAATAAATCCGGATGTTTTTCTTTAATATACTTCATAATTACTTCTTTATAATCTCCGCGTAAATTTAGATTTTCTAACCAGATTAAATTACAAACATTTTTACATTTTCTAATAATCGCCTCAACATCTGTTATTCCTGGAAAAATCGGTGAAATAAAACAAGTCGTTCGAATGTTAGCTTCATGGAGAATCTTCATCGCTTTTATTTTTCTTTCAATTGTTACAGAATCATCCATTTCCGTACGAAATTCTTCATCAAGAGTATTAATAGAAAAAGAAACGCGCGCATCGGTAAAAGTTTTAATTAAATCGAGATCGCGTAAAACTAAATCCGATTTTGTCGCGATAGAGACTTTGCAGCCACTGCCTTGCAGTTCTTTTAAAAGATTTCTTGTTCTTTCATACTTTTCTTCTAATGGTTGATAAGGATCGGTAACCGAGCCAAAAAACATCTCTTTTCCTGCATATTTTTTGGGATTTTTAATTGGTTCCCAATACTTGACATCAACAAAACTTCCCCAAGGCTCGCTATGATTGGTAAATCTTTTCATAAAAGATGCATAGCAATATTTACAGCCATGCTGACATCCGACATAAGGATTTACTGAATAATCAGAAACAGGCAAATTAGACTTTGTTAAGACATTTTTTACTTTTATTTCTTTAACTATTATATCTTTCATAAAGCTCTCCTCTTTTATTTTATAAATGCCCGCAGACTAAATTAAACTATCAGCTAAGATTATTATATATTATTATATTAAAGACTCATTTAATAATTGCGTCGCCTGCTGTAAATTCTTCCAAAGAACCCTTTTTTGTCTGAATACAAATATATTTGATGCCGTTTTCAAAAGCGAAAATTTGTCGATTAGCCTCTGGATTAATTTTTACAAAATCACCAGCATTCACCAAAACATCTTCATCATCAATAACGATTTTTCCATTACCTTCAACAATGTAATAGACTTCTTCATTTTGTTTATGTGCGTGAATGAATGGCACTGATGTATTACCAGGTAAAGTATTAATGCTAATTTCTGAACCAGTTAAAGTTAATTTATCATGTAGTTCAATTCTTGCTCCCTCTTCTTTTCTAAATATCGAATAATTAATCATATTATTTCCTCCTAAGCTTAATTTTACTAACCATAAAAAATATTTGTAGTACGCACAAAAAAGTAACTACATGTACTTTTATAAATACGTGATAAAATAAGCATATGGAGAATTAAAATGAAAACAAAAGATCAATTACCTTCTTGTCCAGTTGCAACAACAGTTAGTTTAATCGGCAGCAAATGGAAATTATTAATTATTAGAAATCTAGTTAAACGCGATTGGCGGTTTAATGAGCTAAAAAAATCCATTGATGGAATATCACAAAAAGTTTTGACATCAAGCCTTAGAGAATTAGAAAGCGACGGGATTATCTACCGTAAAGATTATCAAACTAATCCTCCAAAAGTTGAATATAGATTAACGAATTTAGGAAAACATCTAAAAACATTATTAGATACGATGGCTGAATTTGGTGATTATTACAAATCACAAATATAAAAAAAGATGATGCAACACATCATCTAACTTCTTTTCTAATGGCGGAGGAAGAGGGATTTGAACCCCCGCTGGTCGTGAAACCACTGCTAGTTTTCGAAACTAGTCCCTTCAGCCTCTTGGGTATTCCTCCAGCAAAAATTATTATAACAACACTTGATTTCAAATGCTATTATAATTTTTCAAAGTGTAGTAAAATACGTTCATGAGGAACTAGATATGAAAATAAATTCTTTAGCCTTTACATTAGGAACATCACATATAATTATACTTTTAGCTTTTGTTATCTGCTTTATTGCCATAGCAACTATTTTTACTTATTTTTATCATAAGAAAAACGAGCAGATGAATAAAGCTATCGCTGAATGTAATAATACTAGCCATTTGACTGTCGATTTATTAAATAGAATGGTCAATTCTTTTAATTTAGTCGATATTACTTCATCGCAAAAAATTGATCTTGATACATATTTAAAGAAATATGGTAACGCTAAAAACGCTTCTTTAGTTAACCAATGGCTATTAAATCTTTTAAACCCAAACATCAAAACTTCACATTACTTAGAAATCTATGTTCCAATTAAATCATTTTATTACTCTTTAGCAATTTTACATGCAACAAAAATTAATTTAAAAAAGAACTTAATTCACCTAGATATTTATCGCTCTCCGCGTTTAGTTAAAAACCACGATGAGTCAAATTTAATTAAAACTGATGATGAAATTGAAAATATCATCGAAAGACTCCATAAAAATTCAACTTTAATGCTGAATTTAATCAGTTTCTATTCAAAAACAAGAATTAAATCAGATGAGCAATCTTTTGACAGAATCACTCAAAGAAGATTAATTGATATTTTATCTAAAATGGTTAATACAAAGAAAAATCGTTATATCACTGTTCTTAAAAATGGTGATTTAGCAATTGTTTCAATTAATAATGTAACAAGCGACAATGCCTTATTAAAACGTCTCCAAAGCGCATTAAAAAGATTTTATGCAGTCAATAATTTAAGCGATAAAGCTTTTAATATGTCTGTCATATACGCTAAAGGCAACAAAGTTAATTACAAAGTTCTTCTTAAAAAAGCTCGCGATTTATCTAACTATCATATCGCGATGCGCGAAGATAACAATGAAACTTATTATTATAATCAAAATAACGAAATCAAATTTAAAGAAACATTACAGCTTAGAATCAACCAAGATGTAAAAGCGCTGATGACTGAAAAAGACTTCTCATTCATCTATAAGACAATTTTCGATGTCAAAGAAAAATCCCGTTCCGGATATATTCTCAATATCATTCCAAACAATAAAATGATTCGCGAAGGAAATTATCTTTATGAAACTATTAAAGAAGAAAATTTAACTGAAGATTTTTTCAAATTAATCGCTGAACGCTTACAAAACGATTTCTTAGATATTAAGCAAAAACACATCTATATTTCTCTTCCATTGATGCTTTTAGAAGAATTTAAAAATTTCAGAAAATATATCAATCTTCCATCTCTAGAAATCAGCATCATTTTAACCGACACCGATATTAGTGAAAACTTGAAAACTAACAACGATTTAGTATTCTCTTTGCAAGAAGACGTATCATCTTCCAAATTTAATTATTATATTGAATTAACCAATCCGCTTCTCAAAGATAATGATATCGTCACTTGTGCAAACGGCTTTATTTGCCCGATGGATCAATATTCTCGCGCTTCAAAAATAAAGGAAAACAAAATACTTTATCCAGGTTTAATTGATAAATTACTGAGTCTTCAAAAAGAAGCAATATTCACAAATGTCAATAATCTTCTCGATTTTGAAACGTTAATCAGCCAAGGAATTACTAAAATTGAAGGATCAATTTTAGAGATAGAAGACGACCTTCAAAGCGAAGTTTCCACTAGAGTTTTACAGAGTTTAAGTGAGATTTATTGTAAATATTATTAAATTTTAACGGTTTTAAGCAACAATTCATCATTTTCGATGATGGTATTAAATAACTCTAAAATATCTTTATCAATATTATCGCTTTGCAAATATTTTTCACGAATTTGTTTAATAATTTCCATATGCTCTACAAATTTTCCTGATGCGAAAAGTTTAAAGCTCTCCTCAAATTCTTTTTTCAAATCCTCATTTAAGGTTTTTAACGCTCTTGTTAAAACCTTTTTATTAATTGGTTTTAAGTTATGAAACATATTACTAGCTCTTAAAGACTTTATTTCTTTAATGCGGTTATCGATAAGCGTGTTGATGTCTTGAAGCGATGGATTATTATCGTTTTGCGATATTAATGAGCTATTTTGATTAACCACAGCTTTAATTTCTTGAAGATAAGGAATAATTCCGTCATCAGCTTGATAAGCAGTCAAAATGCCCATAAGAGGATTAAAAGCAAAAGTTAAAAGAAGGCCACTGCCAAGCATAATTACTTCAATTAAGTTAAGCGAAGTAATATCTGTGCAGAACAAAGCAATACACATTCCAATAATGCAGCCAATAAGAAAAATGAATGCGTAAATAAGTCCGTAGATTAATCCGCATTTTTTTAAAGCCGGGCTAATTTTTTGACGGCTAACTTTACTTCCCAAATGCGCTAAGCGATAAGGAATAGGTAAAGCAAATGAAGAAAAAGCATCATAAGAATAACGAAAAATTCGATATAAGAAAAAGAAGCAGGCGACAATATCGCTAGCTAAATAAACATAGATATAATTCGGCAAATTAATAACTTGGTTATAAATATTCATAGTTACGCCGCTATCATTAATTTGCTCATATAAACTAAGAATAATTTCTTGATTAAAAACAACATAATTCATCGTAAAAACAATTAAGCAAAGCCATTGAATTAAAATAAAGAAAATAAATGTTAATAACGAATTAAAAATGCCTCTAAAACGCGGAGAAAAATATTCCTTATGATGTTTGCCAAAACTACTATAATTTATTTTTTCTCCAGATGAAGCTTCACCGATAACTGAGAGAAAATCAAAAACAAATGGAAAAAAGATTAGCCAACCGACTAAAACACTTATCAGTCCTCCATCATAAGGACTAATAAGATAAAAAAGGACAAGCTCTAAAACTTCCATTAAAAACAAAGCAATTGCAAAAGCAAAAAAATAACGGAAGTTCCGTTTATATGTCAAAAAAATATTTGATGAATATTCTCTAAACATTACCTTACTCCTTTATTACTTCAAGCAGTTCACCGATATGGTGCAGAGGTTTCCCCATCTTAGACAATACTTGATAACTTTGATGTCCATCTGCGACTAACAAATAATTGATATGGCATTTTTGAGCGATTTCCCCATCATGTAAAGTATCGCCAATCATTACAGTTTCATCGCGCTTTAAGCCTTTACGAGTTAAAAATTCTTCCAATGATGCTAGTTTTCCTTGAGCTTTAATATCATCTTGTCCGACGATATCTTCAAAATAATCATAAATATGAGCCTGTTTTAACTGCTTAACTAACATATTTTTTTCCGAAGCTGAAACGACATAGAGATGTTTATTAAGCTTTTTTAATTTATCTAAGGTCGAAATTAATCCTGGATATAGTTGGCATTTTGAGCTCTTTTCATTGTATAAAGCAAAAAAGTGCTTTGCTAATGTATCAAAATCATCTTTAGGTAAGTCAAAGCCGGCTTTCTTATAGTATTCAATCACCGGAAAGGTAAAAATATCTAAATATCTTTTTTTATCGATAGAAGGATGATTTTTCTCGTTTAGCATCTGATTAAGGATATCTAAGCAGACATCGACATCATCTAGAATCGTACCATTAAAATCAAATAAAATATAATTCACATTTTTCATAATAAATTAATTATAGCAACTTTCTATCTTTTGTAAAAAAAGAAGATTAAAATTTAATCTTCTTTAATGGGCAACGCCTTTTTTATAAATATCAAGAACCAGTCTAGAAAGTAGCTGCGGATCAATTTCAGCAACAGAATTATCGCGTTCATAATTCTTGACCAATTTTTCGAAATTTTTTAAATTTATAACTTTGCTATATTTATCTTCTCCGTCAATAACATTTCTCAATAAGCAAGAATTATTAACAATGACGCAGGCGACAAATAATTCCTTTGAAGAAGTGATTAAAGAAGCAAAGTAATTAACTCTTTCGCGATGTAATTTCATCGGATTATTAATAATTTTATTCTTCCCGCGATGATTATAACTAAACCACGATGGATCGCTCATCTTCCCGTCAATACCATAAGAATAATAATTTCTACCAACGCAATAGATATATTTATCGCCAAAGAGAAGATGATCGAAGTGGATGACTTTATTACCAACTTTGATTGCTACTTTATTAAGAAGATATAAATCGCAATTTTTAGCTATTTTATATAAAGTTTTATAGACTTTCTTCTTAAAAGTTATTTTTTCCCAAAGCAAAGATAACGGATGATAAAACAATAAAAGTAATCCGCTTAGAGAAAATATAACGATGATAACAATCAAAAAGACAAACATTATTCAGCGATTTCCAAAGCGATTTTCATCATATCGGTAAATGATTTCTCTCTTTGCTCTGCAGTTGTTTCTTCAGAGACGATAAAAGAATCTGATATAGTCAAAATCGTTAAAGCTTTTTTATGTAAAGAGGCAGCAATTGAGTAAAGCGCGTATGTTTCCATCTCAACAGCCATAACGCCCATTCTCGCCCAATTTTTCCAAACTTCTGGACGATCGTTATAAAAAATATCACTTGATAAAACATTTCCGACATGCGTTCTAACTTTTAATTCTTGAGCTTTATCATAAGCTTTCTTTAATAAATCAAAAGAAGCGATTGCCGAGAATGTTCCTGGAAGTCCATATTGATGAGCCCAAGCCGAATTTGTGCAAGCTCCTTCAGCTAAAACGACATCAAATAATTTGCAGTCAGCTTGATAAGAACCGGCTGAGCCAATTCTGATGATGCTTTCAACGCCATATTCATTATATAATTCAGTAGCATAGATACCAACGCTTGGCATACCCATGCCCGAACCCATGACTGAAACCTTTTTGCCGTTATAATAACCGGTAAAAGCTAACATATTTCTAACTCCGTTAACCTGCTTAACATCAGTTAAAAAATGTTCAGCGATAAATTTAGCTCTTAAAGGATCGCCAGGGAATAAAACAGTTTTAGCGAAATCGCCCTTATTTGCTTGATTATGAGGTGTTGACATTTGATTTCCTCCTATTAATGTAACCTATTTTAGTCTATCACAAAAATAGCAAATAAAAAATATATCGCCGGCTTTGTCACAAAATAAAAGAGGAATAATATTCCTCTTCAATTAATCTTCATTATAATGGAAGAATCTTCTCTTCTTTTTAGTTTCTTTATTTTGCTCTTCTTGTGCCCGTTTCTTATCATCAATTGACATTAAATCGCTAAATTCACTTAGAAAAGTATCTAAAGGAACCACTTCAAGTGATCCATTATACGCTATTGAAACACGACCTGTTTCTTCAGAAACGACAACAGTAACCGAATCTGTGACTTCCGAAATACCAAATGCCGCGCGGTGACGAGAGCCAAACTTACCATTAACCGCACGAGTTGACGGAGTATAATAAACAGATGCTGCGACGATGATATTACCTCTAATAATAACCGCGCCATCGTGTAATCTTGTACCTTCATAGAAAATAGTTTCTAAAAGTTCTTGACTAACTGGTGCATTGATAATCGTACCATTTTTCATATACTCATCAAGATTAGTTGATCTTTCAAACGTCATTAAAGCCCCTGTTTTACTTCTTGAAAGCGAATGAACTGTATCATCAATCTTTCTATATAAATCTGTCTTATCATACTTTAACTGATTAGATTTTGTCTTTTTCATTGGTAAGGAAAGAAAATGCCGAATTGAGCCGATATTGACGAAATAAAAGATAACGAATCCAACAATTGAAAGTAATCCGAGGAATAAAGCTACTGTCGCTAAGCCAACCAAAGATAAAATAACTGTTAATAAAAGGACTGTCAATAAGACATAAATAGCAGGTATTTTACGGAAAATAATGATATTAAGGACTGCAAAGGCAATAAAACAAATAATCACGATTGTTAGATTTGCAATTTCTAAATTTGTCATCAATAAATTTGCCACGTTAAAAGCCATTTTTATACCCTCTTTTATATCTAATTTAAGTATATCAATTATTATTTTTAAATAAAATGACTAAATGAATAATTTTTTCTGAACTTTCACTTATTTTCATAAACGAACTTCATCAAGAGGAAATTGTCTTTTTTTATAAACGAACAGCGGTGAAATATATAATGCTAAAAGCAATTCTAAAGCAATTGAAGCAAATAATGTTCCGTATATTAATCCCTTCTCAGTATAGACTATTTTAATAGTATGTTCACCTTCGCTAATAGATGAAATATCGCAGGCAGAAAAGATATTAAAACGGATATATGTATTAACTTTCTTACCATCAATATAAATTTGCATTCCATCTTCATAAGGCAAAGTAAATAAGAATTCATTTAATCCTTCTACCTTATTGAATTTACCGCTTAACGTTAAGCTTTGTAATTGATAAGAAAATGATGCATCAAATAGAGAACTTTGATTAATCGATTCAGCATACTTTCTTAATATATCAACGTTTTCATAATATATTTCTGGTTGAACTCGGAAATTTGTTAATTCATAACCGCTCTTGTTACGAAGAATTAAAGTATGATAATGACGGCTATTATCGTCAAAAGATCTAATCCCGCGATGCCAATAGGATGTCATTTCATAACTTCTTCCATCCATTCTAACTTGTAAAACATCGTTATACATATCTTTTAAAGCAAAGTATAGATTATATTCATCTTCGCCAAGAGAATATACTTCTTCTGGAACTTCAAAAGTAATCGTTATCTGAGCATTAGGTTTAAGATTATAATAACGTTCACCTGGATGGAGATATTCTTGGTGCGAAGATGTGACATCCTCTACTCCCGAACTATATGAAACATCATAATCAAGAGGCGAAAAAATATCTGCGTCTACTTGATTTGTTATCGCGCGATATAAAGAGTTTTGATACTCAAAATGATCATACCAATAAACATTATCACCAATATAATACCCGTCTCCGAGAAAAGTCGCAGAGTTAGATAATACGCTAAAACCTAAAGGTAAGGCAAACTGGTTTTCATATACAGAAATATCGCGGTAACTCATCTTTAAATTATCAGAATTAAGCTGATTGGTAATATCTTCTATTGACGTTAAGAAATGTGGTTTATCGACTGAATAATCACTATTATCATCAATGAGATAACGAATACCTAAAAATGCATTTGCCGCCAATGTCGATCCGCCATCATATCCTTCAAAAAATCCATTATCATGAAATCCAAGTTTTCCCATATAAGACATCACCTCAGCTAATTCACAAGATGAGAAATGAGAAATCCCATTATAGTCATAAAACAAAGGATCATTATCTATTTGATTATAGTTGCCTGGTCTATTAAAGGTATTTTCCATTCGATAGGCATTATTAACATCTAACGCTTTTACTTCATCAACAACTGTTTGAAATTCATCATCTTTTAAATAGGTTTGATACTGTTGGTATTCATTGCTTTCAATATTGCTTTTCAAAATATTGTCGTCGCCGCGATAAGTCGAGATTAAACTCAATGCAGTTATAGCAACAGTTATAACCGGGGTAACAAATTTTGCTTTTGAATTAGATTTATTTGCAATCAAACTATTAATGAATAAAAGGACTAATGTTAAAGCAAAAATGGAAAAACTTATTAAAGAAAAATCATACATTTCACCATCATCATTAATCGGTTGATTAAAAATAACGATTAAAGCTATAACAGTTAAGGATAACGGGGCTAAATAATCGTTTAAACGCGTTTTATCCATTTGATCATATTGCTTGCCTCCAAAATAACAAACCATAAAAGAAATGATAAAAGAAAAACGCGTAGGAAACCAAGTAGGTGGTTTGCCTCCATGCATAATTACATATAATCCATAATTTAAAACCGCTAAGAGATAAATAAGTAATAATCCTAGAGCTGAAAAACGTTCATGCTTAGAATAATGACGGTTGAAGAAATATAAAATGACAAAAGCGAGCAAAGAAATTGAAGTAAACATATTGGCATAGCCGTCATATATCTTAATTTCACTTGCAGAATAACTATTTTCAAAAAATCCCTGCAATAACATTGCCAAAGTATCAAAGGAAAAAGGATAATAAGAAAAAGAAAATCCGCTCGCCTTTGTCCCACCAAAATGAATAAAGGCTGATAGCCAAACCGGTGAAGCTAATAGACCGCCAATTAACGAATAAGTAATGAATCGTCCTACTAGTTTTTGCCAAGGAAATTTATCGCTTTTTAAATGTAAGTATTTTTTGTATTCGCCATAGCTACTAATTATTTTAAAAATCATAAACAGCACGCTAAATAAGCAGATAAACGCTCCTATATACCAAGAGCAAATCAACGCGTACATAAGGGCTAAAGGATAAAGCCATCTAGTTCTATCTTCCGTTAATCTTTCTAATCCTAAAATAACTAAAGGTAAAATCATAACTCCATCAAGCCACATAATATTAGAAAGATACATAAAAGAATACGCGCATAATCCATATCCACAAGCAAACATTAAGTAACCAACTTTAGCATGTCCGGTTTTAAATCTTAAAAGTAAATACATACTCACCGAGCTTAAAATCATCTTAACTATACCGATGATTAGCATAAATCCCGGAATATCTTTATCATTAACAAAAGCGACTAACAAATTTAACGGGGATGCTAAATAAAAAGCGTATATCGACATAAAATTTCCGCCGAAAGCTTTGCCTAAAGTATATGAAAGAGACTGATTATTTACCAAAATTGCTTTCAAATAACGAAAATATGCTACATATTCGCTTTGAGCATCAATCATTAACATTGTTAATCCGTTTTCATTAAAAGGATAAAAATCATGGTTATAAAATAAGAAAATAACCATGATGCTCGGAATAAGTAAAATTAAAGTTGCGATGAATATTTCTTTAATTATTGATTGTAGATTATTTTTTGTCAGACTTTTCTCCATGGGCAATAGACCTCACTGAATCAAATTGTTCACCGATAAGATAGGTCGGACGATTTTGAGTATTAATGTGAATGACCTTTAAATACATACATGGGATGTACACTACAATTGATAGAACCCCAACAATCAAAATTCCAACAAAAATTATTAAAGCAAAAATTAAATGAAAATATGTTAATTCAGTACCAATATCTAAATTAGTGTTAATTATTATATAAGCGATAATGCAGCCAAGCATTCCTAAAAATCCGACAAAAGAAAATAATAATCCGATTTTCAAAACCATCGTTAATAAGCCGGTTGTTGAATCGACAAGGGTTCTCTCACCTAAATCAAACAATCTATGGAAATTATATTTAGTTTTTCCGGCTTCTCTTTGTTGTCTTTCAAATTTAATATAGCAAGTTTTAAGTCCAATAAACGGAACTTCACTACGAATGATTCTATCGCTTTCAGGTAATGAATTAAGGTAGTCTAAAGCTTTTCTTGAAAGAAGGCGGTACATTGAAACATTTGGAGGTACGACCTCTTTCTTAGCCACTTTATTTACGAAACGATAAAATATTCCCGAACTAGTCTTTTTAAAATAAGTATCGGTTTCTCTTTTACTCCGCTGAGGATTTACCACATCATATCCTTCTTCATATTTTTCTAAGAGCTGAAAAATTAATTCAGGTGGATCTTGCATATCGCAGTCAATCATAATCGCGCAGTCGCCGGTTGCTTTTTTCAAGCCAGCTGATAAAGCTGGGTCTTGTCCGCAGTTCTTACTTAATGATATATATGAAATACGTTCGGATTTAAGGCTTGCTTCACGCAAAATTTCCAATGTTTTATCCTTAGATCCATCATCAACATAAATGAAATCGAAATTATATTTATCATTATCAATAAAAAGTTCTTCAGCCTTTTTTAAAAATAATGGAAGCATTTCCTCCTCATTATAACAAGGTACGATTATCGTAACGTTTTTCATAATGTCCTCCCTTTTTCTAAAGATTATAACACTTTTACTAAATTAAAAGATATTTTATTTAATTATTCTAGAAAAAGTAGCCTTAATTATATTTTATCTTCATAATTTTGACTATATAAAAAAATGGGTTATAATTAACATATAGAAATAAGAGGTCCATATGCAATCTAAGCTCATTCTCGCCCTAGATTTAGGGACGCAGTCAGCGCGCGCATCTTTAATTGATGATCACGGCAATATCAAAGCGTTATCAAAAGTAAAATATAATCCGTTATATCTAACCGATGAAAACGGAGTCTGCGAACAACATCCAGATGTCTATTTTGACTATATCAAAAAAGCCTTATTGGAGTTGAAGAAAAACGGGGGAGAATATTTAAAAGACATAGGGGCCTGCGTATTAACAACATTTCGTGATACAGCTGTTTTTTTAGACAAGAATAATGAAGTCTTAAGGCCTTGCATTCTTTGGCTTGATCAAAGAATTGCTACTGAATATCCAACATTTCCTCTTTGGAAAAAATTAGCTTTTAAACTTGTCCATATGACATCTTTTATTCGCTTTCAACAGATGAAAACCGCGATTCACTGGGTAAAACAGCATCAAAGAGATATTTTTGACAAAACCAAAAAGTATGTTAATATTTCCACATATTTAAATTATAAATTAACCGGGGAATTAGTCGATACTCCGGCCGCGGTTATCGGACATTATCCATTAGAATATCGAACCGGAAAATGGTATAGTCATCATTCGATTAAATATGGGGTTTTTGATATCAAAGAATCCACATATTGCACGTTAAAAAAGCCTGGGGAAATTCTTGGATACTTAAAAAAAGATATCTTAGATATTTTAAATATTGATTATCAAATTCCTTTAATCGGCTCCGGATCTGATAAATCATGCGAATCATTAGGAAACGGCTGCATTGACGAAACATTTGCTTCTATTTCTTATGGCACAGCTTCAACTGTCACAATTACCAGTAAAAAATATGTCGAACCATCACCGTTTTTACCGGCTTACACCGCCGCGCAAAATGGTTACTTTAATTCAGAATTACAAATTTACCGCGGTTATTGGATGCTTAATTGGTTTAAAGATGAATTTTGTAAAGATGAAATCAAAAAATATCCAAATGAGCATGCTTTCTTTGATTATCTCGATCAAGTCATCGAAAAAATACCTCCTGGAGATGACGGCTTAATCTTGCAGCCATATTGGGGTCCATGCCTAGAAAGGCCGAATGCTCGCGGAGCTATTCTCGGATTTTCTGAACGCCACGATAAGTATCATATCTACCGGGCGATTATTGAAGGTATAGCCTATTGCTTAAAAGAAGGATTTGAAAGAATTCAAAAAAAAGAAGATAAAAAAGTTAAATATTTAGTTTGTTCAGGAGGAGGTTCAACTTCCGATATCGTCTTACAAATTACCGCAGATATTTTTAATCTTCCAGTCTACCGCGCGCCAACAACGGAAACATCATCCTTAGGCGCGGCAATTGTTGGCTTTATGTCTTTAAAACGTTTTTCTTCTTATCAAGAAGCTAAAGATTCGATGGTCCATTACCAAAAAGAATTTTTACCAATAAAAGAAAATCATCAACTATATCAAAAACTTTATGAAAAAGTCTATCTCAAGATGTATAAGCAATTAAAAAACATTGATGCCACATTAAGAGAATTCACAAATGAAAGATTTTAAAAAGCATATCAGAGAAACTGATATGCTCTTTTTTATTTTTCTAATTTTTCTAATATTTTCAATGTTGAAACAGCATCTTCAGCCGCTTTAACTTTAAAATTTTGATAGACTAGTTGATGATTGTTATCAAAGATAAAGGTTGATCTAACTACACCCATAAATTTTTTGCCGTATAAACTCTTTTCTTGATATGATCCGAGTTCTTTAATCAAAGTTAAATTTTCATCGCTTAGCAAAGTAAAAGGTAAACTATATTTTTCTTCAAAATTTTTATGAGATTTGACTGAATCTTTGCTTAATCCGAAAACTTTATAGCCCTTAGCCTCTAATAATTGGTAATTGTCGCGGTAAGAACAAGCTTCTTTCGTACAGCCTGGAGTATTATCCTTAGGATAAACATAAATGATTATTCCTTGATTAAGATAATTTTCTGAAGAAATCATCTCTCCGTTTTGATTAGGTAAAGCGAATTTAATTTTATCGCCGATATTCATATTCTTTCTCCTTTTAAATTCCATTTACTATAATATCTTATCTGCATTTTAGCATCTTCAAAAGTAATTGGTAAAAATACATAACGCGAATCTCTAAGATCTTGGCTGTCCCAGCGGTCACCTAAATAAATATACTGCTCCCCGTATTTAAAAATCGAAGTCGATTGAGTATCAAAAGTTACCATCTTGCCGTTGCCGACACAAGGATTTCCGTCATTAACATATTTGCCAAAAATCGTATCGCTAGAATAAACGCGCGCGGAATTACTCATCCAGCCGGTAGTTGATGAAGACATTAAATAATATCTTCCATCATATTTAGTTAAAACCGGTGCTTCTCTCATCGCATTCGGAAAAATTCTTGTGAAATCTTCACCTTCCTTCGCTAATGAAGCAGGAACAGCTAAATCAGTATAGTCTTCATTTAAGCGCGAGATAAACAACGATTTATTGTTTTCAGAAGTATATACAATATAGGCTTGATTGTCATCATCAAGAAACAAATTCATATCTCTTGCTTCACCTAAAGAATTCGGATTAGCGTTAAAACCATCTGTAACATAATTAAGTCGATGAGAAGCAATAAAACGATATGGTCCAAAAATACTATCAGAAACTGCCACTGCGGCATTACCAGTTCCATAACGGTAATAATCGTTAACTGAAGAATATCCGTCTTGATGAAACCATAAGACATAGTTATCATTTTTGGCATTATATAATAATTTTGGCCTTTCAATTACTGATGTAGGTCCGATTGCTTTCAAAAGATCTTCTCTTTCGCGAAGTGTCAATGAGCTATATAAAGAATTAAAGTAGCTATCTTCATCAATAGCTTCCATCGACGGCACTCTTTTTAAAATGGTTCCTTCAAAATCCCAGTTATATAAATCCGTTGAAGAATAGGCATTAACTTCAGCATAATATCCATTTTTCCTATCTTCTCCAATCCAAACATATTTAGTAACAGTTTCTCCATTTTCTTGATAAGTATATTGAGAAATCTGTCCACCATGCGCTTGGATAAGATTACCATCGGTATCATTATAAACATCACCTGGAGCAAAGCAGTCATACGGGATTGATTGATTGCGGGCAAAAGACGGTAAAGAACCGCAGCTATTGAGCAAAGCAAATAAAGATAATAACATTAAACTTCTCTTTTTCATATCAATACACCATTAAAGGAAGGCACATAAAATCAATAATAAAAATTAAAGCGAAGAAAGTGCTAACCTCTTCTATCACAAAGAAAACTTTTTTCTCGTGGTTAAACGAACTAAATTCGCGGAAAGCAATAAATACAGAAAAAGGAATAAAGAAGGTAATAGCCGGTTGTCCTTGGTAAGAAAAGAAATTAAAGATTATCAAAAAAATCGGTAAGATTAAATATAAAATCTTTAAAACGGTTTTAAGAGGATACGCTCCAATTTTTTGATATGAGAAAAATATTGCTACTAACAATAAAACAATTAACAAATACAAACTATTATCTAGATTGCTCCAAACTAAATCTGATCCATTTAAATAGATTAACTCAGCGATAATTAACATAATAAACGATAATAGGCTAAGCACTTTATCAATTATCAACCCATATTTTTTTAAAATATTACTTACAAATGAACCTATAAAAATAAATAAAATACTATTAAAAAGCAAAATATTTGTCGCTGATGGATCTAAATACAATCCCTCAAAAGCAAATAATGAGAGAAAAATCCCTTCTAAAAGAAAAAATACTAAGCTAAAATATTTAAAATTTCCTTTTAAAGCGAAATTTAATATTAGAAAGATAACAAGAAAAATTAAACTTAAAACTCCATAAATCAACATAAGTTTATTTTACATAATCTAGTTTTTTATTTAAAGACAAAAATACAAAAAAAAAAGCATGAGGCAAAACCTCATGCTAAGAAATTATTCGAGTTCGAAAGCTCCAGTATATAGTTGATAGTACACACCTTTTTGAGCGATTAATTGATCGTGTGTACCTCTTTCAATGATGTTGCCGTGATCAAGAACCATAATTACATCAGAATTTTGAACTGTAGATAAGCGGTGAGCGATAACGAAAACTGTTCTATTTTTCATCAAGGCATCCATACCTTTTTGAACTAATCTTTCAGTTCTAGTATCAATTGAGGAAGTAGCTTCATCGAGAATCATAACTGGAGGGTTAGCAACAGCGGCACGGGCAATAGCAAGCAGCTGTCTTTGTCCTTGTGACAATGACATACCTCCACCGAGTAACATCGTGTTATAACCTTCTGGAAGCATTTGGATAAATCCATCAGCATTAGCTAATTTAGCCGCGGCGATACATTCTTCATCAGTTGCATCTAACTTACCATAACGGATGTTATCCATAATAGTTCCTGTGAAGAGATTAGTATCCTGCAAAACGATACCTAAAGATTTTCTTAAATCATCTTTTTTAATCTTATCAATATTAATTCCATCATAGCGAATCTTTCCGGAAGTAATATCATAGAAGCGATTAATTAAATTGGTAATAGTTGTTTTTCCGGCTCCAGTAGCTCCGACAAACGCTACCTTTTGACCTGGGCGAGCATAAAGATTGATATGGTGTAAGATTTCTTTTTCCTTAGTATAGCCAAAGCAAACATCTTCAAACACAATATCGCCTTTTAAAGGAATGTAATCTGTTTTTCCTGTGTCTTTATGGTAATGTTTCCAAGCCCATTTACCAGTCCAGTGATTAACTTCAGTAATCTTTTTATCTTCAGATACTTCAACATTTGCTAATGTGACATAGCCATTATCGACTTCTGGAGCAACGCTCATGAAATTGAAGATTCTTCCAGCACCAGCTAAAGCGAGAATAACGAAGGTTAATTGTTGAGAGACTTGTCCGATTGGGTTAATGAAGGCTTTTGTAAAGTTAACGAAAGCAATAATTGTACCAATTCCAACACCTAATGATGGAACCTTAATTGCGAAGATAGCACCGATTAAAGCAACAAAGATATAAGCCAAGTTACCAAGGTTATTGGCAGCAGGCATTAAGATATTTATGTATTTATTACCAGCTGTTGAAGCTTTGCAAAGTTCATTATTTAATTTATCAAAAGCTTGTTCAGCTTTTCTTTCGTGATTAAATACTTTAATAACTTTTTGACCATTAGTATATTCTTCAATAAATCCAGTTTCTTTTGCTAAGCATAATTGAGTTTCTTTGAAGTATTTAGCGCTTCTAGACACTAATAATCTAGTAAATAAGACAACAAACGATGTTAAGAAAATAACAACTAAAGCTAAAGCCCAGTTAAGGACAAACATCGCTACTAAGTTACAAACAATCATAACAAAGCAGTTAATCATCTGAGGTAATGACATTGAAATTAATTGTCTCAGGGTATCAGTATCGTTTGTGTAATAAGACATGATTTCACCATGTGTATGTGAATCAAAATAGGAAATAGGTAACTTTTGCATCTTCCAGAACATATCATCACGGATTGCTTTCAAAGTACCTTGCGAGATAACAGCCATCAAGCGAGTGTAAATATACATCGCAACGACACCGACAAAATACATAAAAGCGATGATAATAATAACAATGCTGAGTTCCTTCATTAAAGAATCAACTAAAGTTGGATCAGCAACCATCGGATCGATATAGCGATCAACTAATACTTGAATAAACATCGTATTAATTGCTGCAACTACACCGGATACGATAATCGCAATTAAAACAACAATAAATCTTTTTGGAAAATTTTTCCAAATATAGGAGAAAATTCTACCTAAAATTTTAAAGGCTGATGGACGTACTTGTGTTTTCTTTGCATTATTCATTATTGTCCCCTCCTTTATTGTTTTGTGTATAGTAAACTTCTTGGTAAATCTTATTACGGGATAAAAGTTCTTCATGGGTTCCCATATCATCGATTTTACCATCGTCCAAAACGATAATTTTATCGGCATCTTGAATTGAAGTAATTCTTTGAGCAACAATAAACTTTGTCGTATTTGGAATCTTTTCACGGAAAGCTTCTCTAATTAAAGCATCAGTTCGCGTATCAACAGCCGAAGTTGAATCATCAAGAATTAATACTTTAGGTTTCTTTAATAAAGCTCTAGCAATGCAAAGTCTTTGCTTTTGTCCACCAGAAACATTGTTACCGCCTTGTTCAATATATGTATCATATTTATTCGGGAACTGCTTGATAAAACTATCTGCTTGAGCTAATTTACACGCTTCTATCATTTCTTCATCAGTTGCATTCTCATCACCCCAGCGAAGATTATCTTTAATAGTTCCTGAAAAAAGAGTGTTCTTCTGTAAAACTACTGCGATTTTATCTCTTAAAGCAGTCAAATCATAATCTTTAACATTAACATCACCAACTAAAACTTCACCGCTTGTGACATCATAAAGACGAGCGATTAAATTAACTAACGAGGTTTTTGATGAACCAGTACCACCTAAAATTCCAACAACTTCACCTTCTTTAACTTTGAAATTAATATCGTTTAATACTAATTTGCTAGCTTTTTCTGAATAAGCAAAGTTGACATGTCTGAATTCAACATCACCATTTTTAACATCGACAACTGGATTTGTTTTAGAGGTGATATCGCTTTGTTCAACAAGCATCTCGTAAATTCTTTCAGCAGAAGAAGATGCGATAATTATAGTGACAAAAATCATTGAAATCATGATAAGTGTATTAAGGACCATCCAAGCATATGAGATTAAAGAAGATAATACACCCGTTGTCATAGTTGTGTTTGGATTAATAATTAATCTACTTCCAAAATAGCTTAAAACAACCATAATTGCATAGATTGCAAATTGGACAAATGGTGAATTGAATGCAGAAATTTTTTCACCTTTTGAGAATAATTTATAAATTTTCGTGGAAATTTTATTAAATTTTTGGTTTTCAAATTCCTCTCTATTAAAAGATTTTACAACTCTCATTCCTTGCAAATTTTCTTGAACAACACCATTTAACCAGTCATAAGTCGTGACACCTTCATGGAAATATGGATGCGCTTTAAATACAATAAAAATCAATGCTCCACCGAGTAAAATTGCAATCCCTAAATAAATCAATCCAATAATCCAGCTACTGATAAATGTTAAAATTAATGCTAAAACCAACATAATAGGAGCTCTAATAGCTGTTCTAATTATCATTAGATAAGCATTTTGAACGTTAGTGCAATCAGTTGTGATTCTCGTAACAATTGATGCTGAAGAAAATTTATCGATATTCTTAAATGAATAACTTTGCAGTTTATAATACAAATCATGTCTTAAATTTTTAGTTAATCCGCATGCAGCGGTTGAAGCCATAAAACCAGCCTCTACACCAGCGATAAAACAGATAACTGTCATAACGACTAAAACGATAGTTAAATAGAAACATAAATTAAGATCATTTTTTTTGAGTCCTTGATCAAGCAAAATAGACATGACAAATGGAACTAATGTTTCTAAGATAACTTCAAAGAAAACAATAATCATCGTTAGAATTGATTGCTTCTTGTATTCTCGGATACTTTTTGCAAGTGTCTTAATAATATCCATGTTTTACTCCTTTCTCGCTTCTTCTTTTAAATTGGAAATAATCGTAATCAGATAACCTGACAAGTTGTTAACATCTTCTTTAGAAAGATTTTCACTTACCTTTTTTTCTAAGGCATGGGTCTGCCAATCCATTTTTATTCCTTCTTCAATGCCCTTCTCAGTTAAAGTGATTTTTTTTAATCGTGAATCCAAATTAGATTTTTCACGACAAATAAATCCATCTTCTTCTAAAGCAGCAATGATAGAGGTCATAGTGGAAGAGCGCACCGAAAAACATTTTTCAAGATTTTTTTGAAATATGTCTTCTTGTCGATGACGATACAAAAACCTAATGACTCTTCCTTGAGTTCCCCCTCTTACATCGTAAGTTAATGAAAGTTCATTGAAGAAACGATCAAGCAAGATATTGCATTCACGAATCAAAAGTCCAATATCAGTAGTTCTCTCCATACTCTCCTCATTTGTTAGGATGCTAACAAATTCCTTTACTCATTTTAATAAGAAAAAAAATTAAGTCAATAAGATTTTTTTTGAAAGAGCTTTCTTTTTATATATAAATATATAAATTAATCTATCAATATATATTCATATCAAAACAATAAACCATAAAAGTGCAATCATTTAATAATGAGCATATGCTCTGTTGTTTTTTTAAATATTATAAATATTATTTAATCAAAATAATTATCATAATTTTATTGCATTAAAAGCAAAAAGACTTTAAGATAAAAACAATAAAAAAAGGGGAGTTAAGTAATTTGATATCTATATACACATTCTTAATGAAGTGTATTTTAACAATATCTCCTTTTTTATTAAAGAAAGGAGTCTTTAGCACAAATGAAAAACTCAAAGAAAATACTTGTAAGCTTATTAGCTATAGGAATGTTAGCTTCCTGTGGTGGAGGAAGTTCAACACAATCTTCTAGCACAACTACTTCTTCTAACCCACCTGTTTCTAGCGAATCATCTCAACCAACAGTCAAACACACCATTACTGTTGGAGAAACTGGAGGAGCGATTGTGACTTTTGACAAAGAAACCGCATCAGCAGGAGAAAAAGTCACTATCACAATCACTAATATTCCAGAAGATAAAGTTATTGATGAAGTAACAACCGGCATTGATGGTGTCGATGTAATGACTACAGATAATGTTACGTATTATTTTATTATGCCAAATATTGACGTTACTATTTCAGTTATTTTGAAAGACAAAGTAGCGACTAGCTATCAATTAACTATTAAAAACAATGCTGATGTTACTTATCATTTACTCGATTCTGGCATGAACGAATTAATTGGAGAAAATGGTATATTCACCCTAAAAGCAAATCAGCCATATTACATTTCAGTAGCTGGTGGAAATAACAATCTTTTAATTTATCAAGAAGGATATAAAGATTGGCCATTTGCTTCTCAAGATGGAATTTATTCTTTTACTATGCCAGAAGATGACTATGTTATTGTAATTGATCAAAAAGAAGTAGGTAAAGTTGTTTTAGATTTCAATGCAGAAGCATTTGAAATTGCTCCTTATCTCGTTGTTGGAGAAACAATGGTTGATGAAGCAAATATTGCAGTTGGATCTACTGTAAAATTAGAGTATTCTCTTAATCAAGGTTTTATCGTAACTGCAGTAAAAATTAACGGATCTCCAATAGAAGCTAGTAGCAATGGTTTATATTCCTTCGTAATGCCAAGTGGAACTATAACTTTGACAATTGAAACTGCTGAAGAAGGTATTGAAGATGATGGAAAATATTTGGTAACTGTTAATGATGAAGTCCAAGTATTTAAAGTTACATTTGGAACATTAAAAGGATCTAATAATACTTTTGTTCCATCTACATCTTTTATCCAAAATTACACTGAACTAGAAACTGGAACAACAATGTATTTCTGCGTAGAATTATCTAAACCATATGTAGGATTATATTCTTTATCTGAAATCTTAATTGATGGAACTAAAGCTGAACCAGCTTTTGAAGTTACAGAAGGAACAGAGACAATTAAATATTACTCATTTACTATTACCGATCATGATATCGTTATTACCATAAAATCAGAAGCAACATTAATGCCATTAAATTTCACTGATACTGAAAGTACTGGTGCAACATGTGTATTCACTAACGCAGAAGGTGAAACAGTTACTAGCGCACCATATAATTCAAGAGTTACTGCTACTTTCGATAATATTCCATCAGGATTGTCTCTATATCAATTAAAAGTAAATGGATACAATCCAACAAATCCAGTTTATGAAGGTAATAGTTGTACATTCACAGTTCCAAAAGCCGGAACAAGTGGAAACGTTGAAGTCACTGCTGTATTTGCTGATACAACAACAGCTTATAATTTGACCTATGTTGCAAAAGCTGGTGCAACCGATTTAACAACAGATACAACTGTCAAATTCTATACTGATGTCTTAGGTAATCCAATAACTACAGCTCATTATGGCGATGTAATTTATTTCAATGTTAGCGCACCTAATGGTTATATCGTGAAAAGCGTCACAATAGATTCAAATGATGTATCACAAACCTGGGGTGATGATGGAAAACGTTACTATACGTTTACAGTGGAAAATTCAAATATCAATATAAACATCGAATTAGAAGCCACTAGCCAAACATACTCTTTCTCTTTTGATACAACTAATTGGCCTTCAGAATACGATTTAACTGTCAAAATCAATAGAAATGGTTGGCAATTTTTAAATGAAGATCAATATTTCGGCGAAGCAGGTGAAACCTTTAGTATAGATTTATGGTCAACCGAAAAAATGTTGATTGCTTTATATGCTAATGGTGAAGAATTATCCATTGGTCCTGATGGAGTTACATATTCATTTACATTACCAGCTGAAGATGTTGTAATTACTGCTGAATGGATGTAATACTTAAAATTTTAATTATAATTCCAACAAGAAAGGATAAAAAGAATGAAGAAAAAACTAATTAATGTATTAACTTTATTATTCACTACTGGTGCTTTAGTATCATGTGGTGGAACTACTACATCTGGAGCGACGTCATCGGTATCTACTTCACAAACTCCATCTCAAACAGTTGAACCAATTGAAATCAATGACGTAATTAACTCTCTTAGAAAAGGTTTTAAAATGACTGGAACTTTGACAGTTGACTATTCTTATTTCACTGATTCAACATACCAAGTACCAGATACTGCTGTAGAAGAAAAAGCAAATCAATATACATTCGAATTTAATTATGAAGATTCAGAATCATATACTGGATTAGATAGACGTTTTTTCAAAGTAAATGGCGATACCACTACTTATTATTTCGGAGAAAATTCTTTTAACGACAATGGTTATGCTGCATTAAATTATCTTGATTATGATAACACAGTTGCCCAATCTATTGCAGTTGATTCAAATGGCGATTTAGTACCTTATGGAACTAATGGCTTATTAAATCCATTTAAATTATTACAAAGAGATGATTTCCATCAAACAGCTGAAGGATTCACTTTATCTTCAACAAAAGCCACATTATTGTTCACAACATTATTTTCTCAAGTCGAAGATTATCGTCAAAATGTTACATTTGAGACTAGAAACTTTAATTTCACAAGTGACACATTAACATCGGCTGACTTAGTATCATTTAACATGGATTCTGTTACAGCATCTACAGTTGAAACCGAAGAAGATGACTATCATCAAACTTATATTAGATATAATTTCTCTGTACATCTTGAATTTAGTGAAATAGGTACAGCTAAAAGTAGCGATATGATTAACCCTATTCCTTCAACAGAAGAAAATGATCCTCTTAGAAAAGCTCTTGCCAATATGGTAGAAAAGGAGGAAGTAACTGTTAAGAGAAGATTAACACCATATATAGACGGAAAATATGTTGGTTATGATAATTGCTATAATGTTTATTATATGGGTGAAAGTGAAGGCATTTATGGTCAATCATTCAACTTATATGAAGGCGATTCTGAACCTGATTATCCAACAACAAGTGACATTATATTAAAACCATATAAAGGAACTCCTAATACATTATTGAGAGTTTATCAACTTAACGATACTACTAATAAATTCTCTATGAATAGTGCCAATTTTAGCAATTTGGACAATCAATTTCTTTATAACAATGTCAAGTATGATTTATCTATTTTAAGCGCTGATATTTTTACAAAGAACGAAGATGGATCATATACCCCTAATATCGATAATATTCCTTATATTACTAGAGATTTATTTATGTCTACATTTGATATGTTTACACCTGTTGACATGGGCTATGTAAATGATGTAAGAGTCTATGTAAACGAAGATGAAACCTGCATTGATTATATAGAAATTGATTATGCTGATTTTACTGGTTACTCAGGATTAATGACTATTACTTATGAAGACTTAGGCGACTCTAAACCAGCCTTTGATATTGTTATTGATGAATAAGGAGGATAATCGACAATGAAAAAACAAAACATTTTATTAATATCATTATTTGGAATCTTGGCGCTTACCTCCTGTGGTGAAACATCTTCAACGACAGGATCATCTAGTTCTGCATCAAGTTCTCAACCAGAAATTTCAACAAGTGATTCTGAAAAAGAAGTATTTAATGATGAGATATTAAAAAACAATATTGATTTACTTAGAAAAGGATTTAAATTAACTGGTAACGTACTACAAGAACGCTATAACTCATCAACTGATAGCGAAGGAAACTATATTCCTGTAGGCGAACCAATTGAAGAAAATAGATATGTTACTGAAGTTGCTTTCAATAGTACAACAGAAAATGCTTTCTATAAATATTCTTATCGTACAGTTGAAGGTGTAGTTATTCCAGCTGAAGGGCCATACACATATTTTGAAGATGATAATGGCTACGCATATACAGAAGAAATCGACTATACTAATACTGTTGTCAAAAATTACTCTTCTGCATTAGCTACAACACAAAATGGATTAACTTTTGCTGATAATGGATTCTATAATTTTGCTACTATACTATTAGAAGACGATTTTACAAAAGATGAAGATTCTGTCGCATTTACGAGATATGACTTGAATATTGATAAGGCTGCGATTATTTCAAACAATTTGCTTTACTCATTAAATTCAGGTGCTTATGCTCTACCAGAAGAAGCTTACATTCGTGTTGATAATGGAATTTTTACATCATTGAATATTACTTTATCACCAATTTCATCAGTTGATATCTATACTGGTCAAGTCACAATGATTTCTAACACAGTTACTTTTACTTTCAGCGATATTGGTGAAGAAACTGTCACTCACTTACAACCAAATGAATCTTCTGCTGATTCCGAAAAATTAGAAACCGCTTTATCAAAATTTGCTAATACTTCATATAAGATGACTACTGTAGAGAATTATGAAAGTACTAATATCTACACTGGTGATGTTGAACAATTAATTAACTATACTCAAGATTTCTATTTTACTGGTAAAGAAATCTATATACATGAAAGAGGTAGAAACGAAACTTCAACTGTCTTAGATAAAACTAATGACTATTATTTAGCGCCTGCTTCTGAAGCAGACCCTCATTTATATCCTTATGGATATGATGCTTCAACTCAAGGTTGGACTATCAAAGCAGATGGATATTACGGAGAAGATGGAAGCATTAAATTTGCAAAAGGATATTGTGGAATGTATTTATACGAAGATTTACTTCCAATCATTGCAGATGTTTCTGGTACATTCTTTGAATATAACGCAGAAGAAAACGCCTTCTACGCTAAAGATGGAATGATTACTTATTTATCACAATGTTTCATTATCAGTAAACAACCATTTACAATGACAAACTTTGAAAATGCAGATACTTTAAAAATTTCCTTAAATGATGCTAATGAAGTTTCAAGTATTGAAATAATATACAATTATACAGATAGCCTTGATGGAACAATATACGATGGAAACATTACTGTTACTTATACAGATGTAGGTAATATCACATTAGAAGGATTAGTTGGTTAGTCATGAAAAAAAGTTTTGTTGCACTATCTATATTTTTAGCAACTGCGGCATTAGTAGTCGGTTGCAATAATAATTTACCAACAAGCACATCACTCCCATCTAGTTCTATTTCCGAAACACCTGAGCTCTTTTCTTATAAAATTAGCATAACTGGCGAAGGGTCTGTAAAAGCATATAAAGATGGAATAACTATAACCGAGGACAATTTTGCACAAAATGTTGAAGTAGGTGATTCTATCACACTTGTCATCACTCCTAATCAAGGATATGAAATTACTTCTGTATCACTAAATGGTAATTATATTGCAAAATCTAATGGTACATATACATTCACTTGTGTTGATGGAGAAAATCATGTAAATGTAATCTTTTCATTAATTGAAACAAACAACGATGACTTTACATTTGCTATAGAAGACAATCAAGCTATTGTTACTGGCTATCAATGTTCTACGATTACTCTTCCTTCACCTGTTGTTATACCTAATACTGTCACTTTAAAAAATGTTGAATATAAAGTTACAGGAATTGCCGACTATGCTTTCTCAAATACAGATATTTCTTGCTTAAGATTAGGTAGCAATATTAAGTCTATAACTCCTTTATCTTTTGCTAATATGAACTTTTTAACATCTTTTGAAGTCGATGAAAATAATACATATTTATTTGCCGAAAATGATCTTCTCTATTCTAAAGATAATCAATTAGTTAGGGCTCCAATCAATTATCAACATAAGACTTTAACAGTAAGGAGTGGTACTACTTCCTTAGCTGATTACTCAATATCAAGTGTTTTATTAGTTGAAGAAGTAATTCTGCCAGACGGTTTAAAAGCAGTTGGAAACTATGCTTTCTATTTTGATAAATCGCTTAGTAAATGTGATATGCCAGACACTGTTGAAAGTATAGGTGACTTTGCTTTTAGAAATTGTCAAGACTTAAATACTATCGATTTAGGCATTTCTCTTAACTCAATTGGTAGTGGAGCTTTCTACACTAGTGGAATTACAACCATTACCTTTCCGTCTACGTTAAAAACCATCTCTGAATATTGTTTCTATTATTGCAAAAGTTTGAAAAGCATTTACTTTAATGAAGGTTTAGAAACGATTGAAGAACAAGCATTTATTTCTACAGCTTTAACATCTGTCACCTTGCCAAATTCATTACGTTATTTGAAAGGACATGCCTTTGAAACATGTTCATCATTGACAAATATTACTTTAAACGATGGATTATTAGAAATTGGGGATTTATGTTTTTCCAGATCTTATTCCCTAACTAAAATAGAAATTCCTTCATCCGTGACTACGATGGGAATTAATCCTTTCTCTGGAATTACTCGTCTCGGTTATGAAGATGATTCATTTACAATTCGCGGTAATAATCCAAACTTTGAAATAATAGATGGAGTCCTTTTTTCAAAAGGCGATAATCCAACATTAATTTGTTATCCTGTAGGAAAAATTGATACTTCATATACTATTCCAAATGGAATTACAACATTAGCTCAAGATTCTTTCATATATCAAAGATCTGTTAAAACTATTACCATTCCTGTTTCAGTAACAGATATCAATGGAGCATTTGTCTCCATGTATACCGATATGACAGATGGTCAAATTCATACTTTATCTATTGTATATCTTGGAACATCTGCGCAATTCCGTCAAATCAATCTCCATGGTAGTGAAGGCGAATGGCATTCTGGAACAACACTTACAAATGGTTCAGTTACTTGTTCTGATGGTCAAATCATAGTTGATTAATAAAAAACTGCCTTAATTTATAGTGAACCCTTAAAGTTGGACTAAATAAAATTAATTTAATATTACATTATTTGTGGATTGATATCTATATGTTATAGGTGTCAATCCATTTAATTTTGTCATAATTCTTTGATTATTGTA
>CALVKD010000083.1 GCA_944332525.1 uncultured Bacilli bacterium
AATATTAATCATGCTATAATACCACACCACTAGGGGGAGTTTGCTATGATTTTAAATAAAAGTCAAATAGATAATGTTATTTTCTTTTTACAGAATCTTAAAAAGCTATTTAGCATTATAATAAAAAGTACAATTTTACACTTTCGGGAATTATAATAGGGGGATATGTATATGAAAGATGATATAAATGTTACAATTAGAATAGAAAGGGAAGCTAAGAGATAAGCGGATCAACTATTTGAAGAATTGGGATTAAATTTTAGTGCTGCTGTAAAAATCTATATATATAAATGTATAAGAGAGAGAAGAATTCCATTTAAAATTTCTTTGAGCGATACTCAATCACAACAGTTGGTTGCAATATTTGCAAAAGACTTAGATGTTAATGATATAGAAAAAATTGTTAAACACAATACACTATAATTATTTACACATTTTAACACGTACTTTTTTAAATATATTGACATCAACTTCTAAAGATGGTATTATGAAATTACTTAATAGGATAGCGTAACACTTTTAATTACTTGTAGTTCTATAAGCCCAAATTTTTAATCCGTATATTTATGCTTATTAAAAACTTGAGAATATAGATAGTAATTAAAACCTCTTTGCTTACCTTATGCGTGGAAGATTAGTATAGGGGAAGAAAGATGCGTATTATCAATCAAGCTATTAAGTAATGTACGTACATGTGGGATCTTGATAAAAAATTATATGTTGTAACTGTCAGTACAACTTATAATTTACCTTAACCCATCCAAAAACATGCTTTATGACAGAAAGCATGTTTTTTGGTATATAAAAGGTATTAAAATTGACTAAAATCATATAAATTATTAAAATGATAATAAGGAGTTGTACTTCTTAAAGAATGGAGATGTTAAAATGAGAAAATTTTATTTGTGCAAAAAATGTGGAAATGTTGTTTCCTTGTTAGTAAATGGACAAGGAACTTTATCATGTTGTGGTGAATCGATGGAAGAAATAAGTGCCAATACTGTTGATGCCGCATTTGAAAAACACGTTCCGTCATATGATGTTAGAGACAACAAAATAGTTGTTAAAGTCGGTGAAGTAATGCACCCAATGGATGAAGACCACTATATAAACTTTGTTGCCTTAGAATATGATGATACAATTGATATTCATAACTTTAAACCAGGTGATGATCCGTTTTGGATATTCGACTATCAAGAAGGTGCCACTATTTATGCCTACTGCAATAGGCATGGGCTTTGGAAAGTGGATATTAACTAACAACAAAACGATTCAAAATACTTGAATCGTTTTAATTGATGTAAAAAATTGTAAAAATAAATCAAAATGAATATATTAATATATTAATATTATGGTATTCTATAACTAGAGGGATAAAACTAAGACAATACACAAAGTTAGAAATTGTTAAAAATATAAATAATTGAAGGAGGAAATTTATGATAAAAGATAATATATTTTGGACAGCTGATCCATCTATTATTAAAATTTCTTTCTCTGACTTTATTAATGATTATTATCCGAATTTCAAATTTAAATATAACTGGAGTATTTTACCAGAAATAGAAGATTATTTAATTAGACTTATGTATAATTCGTTTTCAAATAGTAATAATGTCAAATCTCAATTACCAGAACTTATACATGATGTTGAAATGTTTTTTGCCTCTGGATTACTAAGTGGGATATTTAATGACTCTAACTTACTGAACATTTTACAAGAACTAAAAGACAAAAATAATGGCTTTCAAATTATTGAGTTTTTACCAAAAGAATTATCTGGTGTTTTTGGTAACAGCATTGAAAATAAGATTCAAATTAATCAAAATATGACTAGACACCCAAATAGTCCCAACTTAACCCCCCAAGAAATAAGAAGAATGTATATGTTTCATGAAATGGGACATAAAATTTTAAATATATTATCCAATGAAAAAACAATCAACGATTTTACTGATACTATAGATGATATATTACAAAGTAAAGGTTTAACTAATGTAGATCTTAATTATAAATATTTTGTCAAAGAAGGATTTTGGATGATCGAAGAATGTCTAGCCCAAGAATTAGCTGAATATTTAACATATTACTCTAAAAATAAAAAAAGACCTAATTTTGAAAGTAGAGTAGACTTAGGGTGCCAAATATCTTCTAATCTTGATTATTATGGAATTTTTCAAATGCCAACAATTAATCTAGGTAAAACTATACGAGGGTGTTCAAATGAAAAATCCACTAGTGAAGAAATATTATTAAACATGATAAAAAAGGCCCTAAATTCCAATTTCGACATAGAACTAATTTACGAATACAATCAAGGCAGTGCCGAACTATACTATGATCTTTTCTTAACACTAAGAACCATGGGATTCATTAAATATCAAAAATATGCTTTCTTTGGATTTGGAATCCCATTAAAAATAAATGTCCAAAGTTGCTTAGATGCCATCGAAAAAATAACTAAAAAAAACCGTGATTATCTGACAGAAGAATTTTCAGAAATTAATTTTAAACATAATAAAACCGCTTAAATAGCGGTTTATTTTCATATGGTGCTGGAAACAGGACTTGAACCTGCGACCTGCTGATTACGAGACAGCTGCTCTACCAAC
>CALVKD010000084.1 GCA_944332525.1 uncultured Bacilli bacterium
TTATATCAATTATTACAATTATGAACGTCCGATGTATTGTTTAAAATACAAAACCCCACATCAGTACAAAACTGACATGGGGTATTGAGACTTTTTTGAACTGTCTACTTTTTGTTGACTAGTTCAATAGAGCATTATTTTTTCAAATCCAAGGAAAGACAATCTCGGTATTTTGATCTGATGAAACAGATGAACTACTAACTGCTTGACTAGATTCAGACGAAACTGCAACTGATGAAGATTCGCTAACTTGAGAAGTAGTAGCTTCACTTTGAGAAGATGAAGTATTGCTAGGCTTATCAGTGCATCCCATTAGTAATCCTAATGACAGCAATATAGTAACTGCTAATAAACTTTTTTTCATATAAATCTCCTACTTGATTGTATCATAAAAAAATATATACACATATACTTCTTAGCAAATATCAAAAATTGATAAACAAAGGTATTTTCATAATATATAAATTACAAGATTTCCATGCTAAACTATTTTTATAGGGTTTTGTGGAGGATTAATTATATGGATGAAAATAATACTATATCAAATACAAATAAACTTAATACATTAGCACCTACAGTAGATAAGGAAACTTATGGTCATTACTGTGATCAGCTAAAAAGCGCAATAGAAAATAAAGATAATAAAAACATTGCTGTAATGGGACCTTATGGAAGCGGCAAAAGTAGTTTTATTAAAACATTTTTAGGTGAGTATCCAGAATTAAATAAAAAAACGATTGTTATTACTTTGGCATCATTCAATAACCCAAGCGAAAATCATGAAATAAATAATAGTCATGAAGAAAACAATAATCAAAAATATGAAGATAATAAGGCCTCTGACAATCTAGAAAAGCAAATAGAAATGAGCATCATCCAACAGTTGCTCTATAGAGTTGAAAGAAAAGACGTTCCTAATTCTTCAATTAAGCGTCTTAAAATTACCTTGTCACCTTTAGAAATACTTTGTCTCATTTTCTTTGTGTTATTAATTGTTTTTGCACTTGCCTTTCATTTCAACAGAGATGTAGATTGGATTCATAATAATTTCATCGATATAATAATTATTATTTCCATTCTTGCTATTATTCCCATACTTTATTTTATATATAGATTTTCAAAGCATCTAAGAATCATAAGGCTTAAAACATCTTTATTTGAAGCAGACATTCAAAAAGATGAATTTAATTTTGACCTAGTCAACTTTTTTTATGAAGAGATTCTTTACTTTTTTCAAAAGACAAAATATAAACTTGTAATTTTTGAGGATTTAGATAGATTTGAATCAATCAACATTTTTTCTAAATTAAGAGAATTAAATACATTATTAAATAGTAATGCAACCATCGCAAAGAAGAAAAAAATAACATTTGTTTATACTACTCGGGACGATATTTTCATGAATAGTGAAGAAAGATCAAAGTTTTTTGATTTAATATTTCCAATAATCCCTCAGATAGGAATAGCCAATGCACGTGGCGACATTTTAAAAATATTATTAAACTGTGGATTTTCTAATAATGATAACACTCAAACATTTATTTCAAATATTTTGCCATTTATATCTGAAAAAAGGACATTGATTAATATTGGAAATGAATATACGATGTATGCTAAGGCAATAAATCCAATTGATGAAAACGCTCAAATAAAATTATTTACAATGATTATTTATAAAAATTTATACCCTAAGGATTTTTCAAAAACTCTAAGAAAAGAGGGTGATATTCAAAGTATATTAGCTGAGTTTGAAAGCAAAAAAAACGACAAACAAACCAAAATAAATAATGAAATTAATATTATTACCAATGAAATTGAATCAATAAATTCAAAATACAATCTTACTTTAAACATTTTAGAAAATGCTTTATTAGGAGAATGTTTGAAAAATAAAGTTTTTCGAAATTATTATAATACTTCGGATTCATTATTTGTAGATGGCATGCCATTCCAAAAAGTAGATTTTTCATCAGCAATTGAAAAAAAGTCCATAAAGGTTCATACGACCTATGCGTATATAATCTCTTTTGATTTAACAACTGCAATAATTGTTCGAGATATAATTGAAAAAGCAAGGGATTTACAACAATACGAAAAATCAAATTTGACATCATTGAATCAAAAAATATTAGATTTGACAAAGCAAAGCAACAATATCTTTTCTTTGACAATATCGGAATATTTACAACAATATCCAAAAGAATCAAATACCATTCTCACTACGACTAATCTTTTTCTTAAAACTTGTTTTATAAATAAATATATGGATGAAACATACGATAATTATCTTTCTTATACAGACGATACTACCTATACTAACAACGATTTAAAATTTTTACAACGTTCAAAATCTCATTCTGAAATAAAATTTGACGAAGAAATAAATAATATTAAAAATATAATTGAAACCATAAAAGGCGATAATTTAAGTGAATATTATTTAAATTTTAAATTATTTGATTATTGCTTAAATAATCCTAACTCATTTTCTAATAATTATTTTTCAATATTTAAATATACAAGCAAATTAAAAATTTCGTTTTTAGTGACATATTTATTAAACAGCAAAAATTCATTAATACAATTTTTCAAACAAATGCCAAATTATAGTAATGATATTTGGAATGTCGTTCATTTATCTAATCAAATTTCAAACGAGCAAAAAATAAACTTTTTAAAAATACTCGTTGAGAATACTGACAATGAAACAATAAAAAAATCTAACAAAAGGAATTTTATATCTAATGATATTAATAATGATAGTAATTTTGTTAATGATTTCAGTGATATTGCAAAAAATAATCCTAGTAAATTCAATGAATTACTTGAGATATTAAATATTAGAATAAATACTTTGACTAATTTTGATGAAAAACAAAAAGAAGCATTAAAAAACATAGTTGAAGAAAATAGATACGATATTACGTTAAATAATATTAATGTCATATTATCTTCTTATTATGGATATACAGATTACGAAAAATCATTTCTTTCAACAATTATATTTGAATGCAAAAATACCGGTTTTAAACAATATATGACTAATAATTTTTCATTGTTACTATCACTATGTAAGAATATTCAAAACACGGATGAATCTAGTGACACATTGGTTTATTTAGCAAATAATGCAAATGAAGAAAATTCACAGGAGATTCAAAATATTTTAAATAAGCAAAGTAAAAAAATAAAAATTGACGATGTCTCTAAAATAACGAATTCATCTAAATTAAATTGTTTATTAGATAACGATTTAATAGTCTTTAATTGGGACAATATTGATAAATTAATTGATAAAATTACAAATGAAAAATTAGATAATAGTAGTTTAGTTAACTATATTACTGTCCATGCATCAAATACAAATGATACATCATCAATTTCAAAAATTAATCCTAATGATGAGTCATTAAAAAACCTTGTTATATTTATAATCGATAATGTAAGTCCAAATGTTATTTCAAATATATTTGATTCGAAAATTAATCAACCTTTATCACTTAATTTAAAGGATGATGAAATAGCGAAATTAATACCAATAGAAAAGATATCTTTAGATGCAATCATGATAAATAACATTAATAATTTTAATAATCCACATTCATTATTAGCATATATACGTTTTTGTTTGAAAAATAATATAAATAAAATGACAATATCTCCTTATAGTCGTAATTTTTCAAAAATTCTAAATCAATTTACTCTTATAGAGCTGAAACAAATTATACAATACATAAAAATAAATATTAATGATTATGAAAATTTTATGGTTGAAAGCATCATAAAAAACGGAAATGTAAATATTGATGAAGAAATATTAGACATGCTATTCACAGTTGATTTGAATTACGATTCAAAGATTGATATGCTAACAAAATATTTTAATATAATTTCCAATAATATTAATCTATTAAAAAAATACTTACAGATATGTGATAACCAAAATAAAGTCTCTAATGAATATATTCTTATGCATAGTAATAATTTGCAAAAATTTATTGAACTTTTGAAAAATAGATTTGGAGAAGAAATAGAAATAAGTAAAGAAAATGGTTTCTATCCTTATCGATACAAAATAAAGTTTAATGATTAGAAACAAATCTTAATTTTGCTTAATCATCAATTGTCAATATTATCTGTAGAAAGGAAAATATGAAACTCGAAAAGATTATAATCAAAAAATATAAATCGATTTTAAATCCTATTGAAATTAAATTTAATCATAATGAATTAGTTTTAATCGGAAAAAATGGATCAGGAAAAACTAATTTGCTAAAAGCAATACAGCTAGCGTTAAAAAATAAATCACAATCACCTAACATTGACTTTGAAATCTATCTTAGATTAACAGAAGATGAACAAAACAAATATTTTGACTGCATCAAACCTAGTGATGAAGATAAAATCTTCAAAGTGATTTGTAATAAAGCAACAAACTATCAAATAAAGATACAAAGCACTCTAGTACAATCTTCATTATCTCAATTAAAAAAAGAAATTGAACAATTATATGAAGACCTTAAAGTGTCTACAAATTCATATTTATCAAATTTAAAAGCTATTGAAGAAAATGAAACAAATATGTTTATTCTACCAGAATTCAAAATTAAAAATGAGAATGGTTCAATTACAAACATAACAAAAAATACTTTTGATTATATAGGCAATAATATCAAAAATAAATTAGATAATTTAAAAAAGTTTAAAGAACAATTTAATACAGACGCATTTTCAATTGATAGTCTTAATTTGTCTTATAATTTTGATATGTATTCTATACGAAATTATAAAATAGATATTAATGCATCTATTAGCCCAATAGTAGCAAAAAGTTTAGGATTAAATCCAAATCAGCTTGAAGAAGCGAATAATAAATTAAAAAATTTTATTGACCAATTCAATAAGCAAAATGAAGAAAGTTATAAAGAAATCAATAATATAATCGAAAAAACAAATAAATTTATCAATCAGATTCAATCAATATATTACAACAATTATGATGCGCAAATAACTTATCAAAAGGAAAAAGAAAGTAGACAAAAATCATTTTTCGAAATAGTAAAAAAAGAAGTGTTTCCTACATGTTATTACTTAGATAACGAAAACACTATTTTGTTCAAGCCATTAGATTATCAAATGACATCAACTAACGAATCAGCTTATGATTTAAATTCATATAATCCTATTCAGGATGTGCTAAAAAGTTTTATTAATTATGACGATGACAACATAAAAAGAGATTTTTTTGCTTCTCCAAGCAAAATCGATTCAAATCTTCAAAAAAAATTTGTGGATATGATAAATAGCCGGTTAAATGACAAATGTTTTCCTCTCTTTGACAAAAATGAAATAAACGGATATGTTTTAAAAATAGAAAATAATTCTCCTGTTTTATATGTAATTGAAAAAAATAATAACTTGACCAATGTTAATTTAACTAGCCATGGCAGAAGATGGTACCTAACCTATTATATGATAAAAAGTATACTTAAGAAAGGCGACTACTTTCTCATCGATGAACCAGCTGCATTTTTACATCCAGAAGCACAGATTGAAGTTAAGCATGAATTAGAGAATTTAGAAAAAGAAGGTATAAAAGTAATAATCGCTACTCATAGTCCGTATATGATACCTAACGATTGGTCAAAAGTTATAAATGTAAAAATGGATGAACGCGGGACGATGATACAAAGATTCAATGGTAACAACGAATTATATGAAAATATCATTTCAGAGCTAGGTAATCTTAATGCTAACAATATTTTGTTTAGCCTTTCTAAAACTTTATTACTAGTCGAAGGAGAAGCAGATAAAGCTGTAATAAAGAAGCTTTCAGATCTACTAGGGTATGACATATCAGACTATTCCATTCATGTTTGTGATGGCGATTCTATCATGCAAGTATCATATATTTGTATAACTAACAATATAAAATTTATCGCAATAGCTGATTCTGATAATAAAAGCAAAGAGGAATGGTACCTTAATAGTCATAAAAATTTTAAAAAGTGTTTAAACAAATATGAACAAGATTATAAGCATTGTTTCTTCGTTGGCAATGACTCTGATGGATTAATAGAAGATTTATTTGATAGTAAAGATAATGTATTTCGTGAAAACAAAAAAGGCAAAGATAAAATTGACATTGACTTGATTCAACAATTATCAAGTAAAGATTCTCTTAGCGATAAAGCTATTCAAAATTTCAATGATTTATTTTCGAAAATAGGTTTGCATAAGAATAATATAGTCAAAAAATCTTAAGGCATATCAAGTCGACTTTTCTTAGCATTACATCAGTTTTTAGTAATTAAATACAATAATAAATAATTAAATTAATGTTTTTGAACATTTTTTGCAAAATTTTAAATTAAATTATTTAATTTTACAAATACTACTATATAATATTAGTAATAGGTGGGATGACATATGATTTTAGAATTTAGCATTAAAAATTTCCTATCATTCAAAAATAAGGTCACATTTAGCATGCTAGCCAACGCAACAAAAGGATTAGATGATAATTACGTTATATATAAAGATCGAAGAATTTTAAAAACTGCTGCAATATATGGCGCTAACGCATCTGGCAAAACTAATATATTTAAAATTTTAGCTTTAATCACAACAATGTTAAGAAATTCAAATAACGTTAATATAAACGCTAAACTTCCAATATCACCATTTAAATTTGATGATAATGCAAACAAACCAAGCGAATTTGAAATTAAATTTATTATTGAGAATATTAGATACGTTTATGGTTTTATCGCTGATGCTAATAATATTTATGAAGAATATTTATATTACTATCCAAATGGCAAAGAAACAAAAATCTTTGATAGAACAGAAATTAATAACTATTCGTTTTCTCAAAAAGATGAAAAATTTTTAAGTGAAATAGTTAAAAAGAATGCTCCAAATAAATTTTTTATAGCGACTGCGACAAATTGGAATTACGAAAAGACAAAACTTCCTTATAAATTTCTAAGTACCGAAATCAACGTTTTTAATAATTTAGGTGGACTTAGAGATTTCGCTCTAAAGGAATATTTAAAAAGTGACGATGAATTAAAAACTTTTGCATTAGAATTTCTTAAAAAAGCTGATTTTAATATTGAAGATTATAAAGTTTTAGAAACAGATGTTCCAGATGATTTGTTTGCAGCTATACCGGATTTTATTAAAGCTGGAATGAATATAAAAGAAAAGTTAAAAGTATTCACTGCTTTATTTAAACATAAGGGATCAGATGCTGAACTTTCTTACGAAGAAGAATCTTTAGGAACTCAGATTATTTTTTGTTTTATTCCTTTTATAAGAGATGCTTTTAATAATAAAAAGGTTGTTATAGTTGATGAGTTAGATAAAAGCCTGCATCCATATTTAATCGAAATGATTGTTCAAATGTTTAATGATCCAGATATTAATAAAAATGGTGCTCAATTAATTTTTAATACTCATGACACTAATTTATTGAGATTAAATATTTTAAGACGTGATCAAATATGGTTTACCGAAAAGAATGATGATAATGGGGTAAGCACATTATATCCTTTAAGCGATTTTTCAGTTAGAAATAGCGAAAATGTGGAAAAAGGATATATGTTAGGGCGATATGGAGCTGTTCCGTTTATCAAAAATGATTTTTACTTAAGAGAAGAAAAATGAGCAAAAATAGGATTATCAGCAGTGACAGAGTAAGGCAAATTAGAAAGCCTAAAACTAAAATATTGATTGCCGTTGAAGGCAAAAACAAAACTGAGAAAAACTATTTTAACAATTTTGAAAATGGTCAAAGACCATATAATATTTCTTATGCCAGAGGAACCAATACCGATCCATTAAACTTAGTTACTATGCTAATTAAAGAAATAAAAGAATTGGGACTCAATTTACAAAATGGCGATATGGCTTATTGCGTATTTGATACGGATACTAATCAAGAAAAAAACACAATAATCAATAAAGCTATCGAACTAGCTAAAAAGAATAAAATAATAGTTATCACATCATCACCATGCTTTGAAATATGGTTCTTATTACATTATATCTACACAACCGCGAGCATGAGTAATGATGATGTGATTAAAGCTCTCAAAAAACATTATTCAAAATACGAAAAGAATATTAATATTTATCCATATATTAAAGAAAATTTAAATAAAGCCATTTTACGTTCAAAAAGATTAGAACAATATCATCTAAACAATAATCATACAATCGGTAACATTGAAGCTAATCCAAATACTGAAGTATATAAAGTTATAGAATACTTAACAAAAAATAACTAGGAGAGAATTATAGTGAACCCTTAAAGTTGGACTAAATAAAATTAATTTAATATTACATTATTTGTGGATTGATGTCTATATGTTATAGGTGTCAATCCATTTAATTTTGTCATAATTCTTTGATTATTGTAATAACTCATATAATCATGCATTGCTTTTTCTAAATCTTCAAGTGTTTCAAATTCATATTCATGACCATAA
>CALVKD010000085.1 GCA_944332525.1 uncultured Bacilli bacterium
AATATTTTTGATTTTTACTTGGATGCTCAAGAGATTTTAACCCATGTAGTTTATAACGGTCAACTATTCTTTCTATTGTACAATAACCAACATTAAACTTTTTTGCTATTGTTTTTAATCCTAATCCTTCTTCACAATATAATCTAATTATTTCTTTTTTGTCTTTTAAACTTAGTTTCATATAAAAAAACCCCTTCAGCTTTTCCGATGTTACTCGGTCCAACTTTTGGGGTTAATTACACAAAGTTCCTTTTTTCTTTACTTTTCTTCTTCGTATTTAATTTTTTCTAACTGCCAAATATCATCAACATATTGTTGAATTGTTCTATCTGAAGAGAAATAGCCAGCTTTTGCCACGTTGATTAAGCAAGAACGAGCCCAAGCTTCTTTATCTTTATACCGTCTTTCAATTTCTTCGCTTGCTTTGATATAGCTTTCTAAGTCGAGAAGGTTGAAGTATTCATCGTTTCTCCACATAATCTCATCGAAGATTAAACGGAATTCTTCTTGATTTGGATGCCAAGATCTATTCATCAATGAATCCATAATGATCTTTGCCCAGCGATTTGAGTTATAAATATCCCAAGCCTTATAAGAGCCAGATTTACGAATCTTATCAAGTTCTTCTGTCTTCAATCCGAAGATGACTGAATTAGCATCGCCGACAAGAGCATTAATTTCGACGTTTGCTCCATCGAGAGTACCTAGAGTGATTGCTCCATTAATCATAAACTTCATATTAGATGTACCAGAAGCTTCTTTACCAGCAGTAGAGATTTGTTCAGAAACATCTGATCCAGGAATGATGACTTCAGCTGAAGAAACACCATAGTTTTCAATGAAGACAACCTTCATAAATTTATTGACTTCAGGGTCGTTATTAACAGTTCTTGCGATGCAGTTAATTAATTCGATAACCTTCTTCGCAAAAATATAGCTAGGTGCTGCCTTTGCTCCGAAGATGAAGGTATGCGGAGTCATCTTGAATCCAGTATCGGTTTTTAATCTCTTGTAGTAATAAATAATTCTGAAAACATTCATCAATTGTCTCTTATAAGCATGGAGACGTTTGATTTGTGTATCGAAAATTGAGTTTACATCGACATCAATTCCGTTATGTTCTTTAATATAAGCTGCTAATCTTAATTTATTGTTCTTTTTAATCTTAGCAACTTGTTTGAGAACTTTCTTATCATCAATGAAAACCATTAATTTTTGAAGTTCTTCCGGATGGACAACCCAGTCCTCTGAACCGAGTAATTCAGTAATTAATTTTGCTAAATCTGGGTTGCAGTTAACAAGCCATCTTCTATGGGTAACACCATTTGTTTTGTTATTGAACTTTTCAGGATATAAAGTATATAAATCTCTAAATGTATCAGCTTTACAAATTTCAGTATGAAGTTTAGCAACTCCGTTAACTGAGAAGACTGCATGGATACCGAGATTGGTCATATGAATCATGCCATCTTTAATAATTCTAACGCGGTAAATGAAATCTTCTGAATATCCTTGAGCTCTTAAAGAATTGACGAATCTGCGATCAATTTCTTCAATAATCATATAAATTCTTGGTAAGAGGTTGCTGACGAAAGAAACAGGCCATTTTTCCAATGCTTCAGCCATAATTGTATGGTTTGTATAAGCCATGCAGTGATTAACTTGATTCCAAGCTTCTTCCCAGCCAAATCCCTCTTCATCCATTAAGATTCTCATAAGTTCTGGGATAGAAAGAATTGGGTGAGTATCATTAAGTTGGAAAACATGTTTATCAGCAAAGTTAGTTAAAATTCCATATAATTTCTTATGTTCTCTAATTGTTGATTGCATACCAGCTGAGACTAAGAAATATTGTTGACGTAATCTTAAGAGTTTGCCATGCTCATTAGAATCATCTGGATAGAGATTTTGACAAATTTCTTCGCAGAAGAAACGATAATCATTAAAGTTTTGATTCCATGGTAAATGTTCTTCGTTTGGTTCAGCTCCCCAAAGCCTTAAAGTATTAACTACTCCGTTACGGTAGCCAATAACAGGAACATCATATGGAATTGCCTTAACATGTGTAGCATTAGATGTTCTCATATGGTAATGACCATTAGAGTCTGTATAATATTCAGCATTACCATAGAATTGGACATCGATAGCTTCATCAGGTTTTCTAACTTCCCAAACATTATTTTTAGTTAACCATTGATCAGGTACTTCAACTTGTTGGTTATCCCAAATTTTTTGTTTGAAGAAACCATATTGATAACGAATGCATTGTCCGTGTCCTGGATAGCCAAGAGATGCGATAGAATCAAGGAAACAAGCAGCCAAACGACCAAGTCCCCCGTTACCTAAGCCAGCATCAGCTTCTTCTTCTTCAAGAGCATTGATATCAACGCCTAAATCTTTTAATCCTTCCTTAGCGATGCGGTAAAAGCAAAGGTTCATCAAGTTATTAGTTAATAATCTTCCCATTAAAAATTCCATTGAGAAATAAACTAATTCTTTTGATTTATGCTCTGCAACATAATCTTTAGTATTTTTCAATTCTGTGAATGCGTAGTCTCTGACCATTCCTCCAAGGACTTCAAAGAGCTCACCATTGGTGCATTGGCTCACATCAGCACCATAACGTTCAAGCACTCTTTTGGTAAAATCTTTTTTAAATTCTGTTTTGTTCTTAAACATTTTCTCCCCCTCTAAACAAAATTAATGGATTAACGCGCTGCTATTCGTCTTTTTCTTTGACATGCTTCAGAATCAGCGCACCGAAAGAAGCAAGCTTAACCGAGATGGTGTAAGGTTGATTACACCAGCTCATGTCCATCGTAGTTAATGGTAAACCATTATATTGATTTAACCCGCCATAAACATCCTTATCGGAATTGAAAATTTCCTTATAGGTTCCTTTGAATGAAACTCCGATATTGATATATTCGTAATAATTAGGAGTCATATTGAAGATAAAGATAAGTGTCTCATCGCCATATGTTCTTCTGAAAGCATAAATTGATTGATCTGAATTATCTGCCATCAGCCATTGGAAATGAATCGGATTATATTCTTCCACATGCATTGCTTTTTCATAAGCATAAATCCGGTTAAGATCCCTAACCATCCGCGAAATAGAATCATGCGAAGGAAATGACTTCAAATTCCAAGGTAATGATTTTCTTTCATCCCATTCATCAAATGAAGCTAATTCATTGCCCATGAAATTAAGTTTCTTGCCTGGATGAGCCCACATATAGGTGTAGAGATTTCTCAGCTGAGCAAATTTTTGGTCATAATTACCAAAGATTTTATTTATGATAGTTCCTTTTCCGTGAACAACTTCATCGTGCGAAAGAGGTAATAAGAAATTCTCACTATAGAAGTACGCCATTGAGAACGTTAGTAAATTGTGATGATATTTTCTATAAATAGGATCTTTTGAATAATATTTTAAGGTATCATTCATCCATCCTAAATCCCATTTGTAGTCAAATCCTAATCCGCCATATTCAAGAGGCTTAGTCACGCCTTGATAAGCTGTTGAATCTTCAGCGATAAGCATTACTGAATTATGTGCGATATGTAATTTTCCAGTTAATCTCTTAATAAATTCAATAGAACCGCTATTTTCTCCTCTACGAGAATCGCCGTTCCAATAAATAATATTGCTAATCGCATCAAATCTAATTCCATCAAAATGGAAATAATCGACAAAATAATTAACTGCGGACATTAAGAATGAACGGACAGGATCTTTTCCAAGATCAAACATCTTGCTGCCCCATTGTGAAAATTCATTTTCACCAGAATATTCATAAAGGCAAGATCCGTCAAATCTCTCTAAGCCATAAGGATCAGTTGCAAAGTGAACGACAACAAAATCAAGAATAACACCTATACCGGCTTGGTGAAGTCTATCGACAAATGACATTAATTGGAAAGGATTTCCATAACGCGAATCGACAGAATAGAAACCAGTTGCTTGATAACCCCAGCTTCCATCATAAGGATATTGAGTTACCGGCATTAATTCTACATGGGTATAACCATGTTCTTTAACATAATCAATTAATTTGTCGCAGACTTCCTCGTAAGAAAGATACCTACCGCCTTCGCCGCGGCCCAGCCAACTTCCAACGTGAATTTCATAAATTGAAACTGGTTTATCAAAATTACGATCTCTTTTTTTCAAGTATTCATCATCGTGCCAAGCAAAATTATCAACATTAAATAGTCTAGAACAAGAACCCGGGCGATATTCTGAATAAGTTGCGAAAGGATCTTGTTTATCGACATAGTCGCCATTGCACGTTTTGATATGGAATTTATAAGACTGATAATTTTTTGCGCCTGGAACAAAAGTTTCATAAACGCCGGAGTCATCAATCTTTTTCATTTTATTAGCAAATAAATTCCAATCGTTAAATTCCCCGATGAGCGAGATCTCTTGAGCCATTGGGGCATACACTCTAAAAATAACTCCGTCTTTGCCATCTTGTCTCGTAAAATGGGCTCCGAAGTATTTGTATGCCTCGATGGTTTGACCCATCAAGAAATCATAGAGCAATCCATATGCCATAGTTATCTCCTTGCTATATTGTTATTTATATTAATAGTATATAGCTAAAAATGACAAATAGCAATTTTTTAAGAAATAATATGCGCTCATAGGTCCTGAACACAAGATTTTTTCTATATATAATATTAGATTTTAATATAACATAGTTATATTTTTAATATTTTTAAAAACATAAATTGCCTTTATTTAGAATTGAATTTTGCTATATCGGAAGATAAAATAAAATAGATAGGAGAAACAAAAATGTCTAAAGTTATATCGGTTAATGCCGGATCATCATCATTAAAATTCAAACTTTATGAAATGCCAGAAGAAAAAGTTATCTGCTCAGGTTTAGCTGAAAGAATTGGCTTACCAATGGGTAATTTCGTCTTTAAAATGAACGGAGAAAAATTTGAACATGAGACCCCAATCAAAGATCATGAAGTTGCTGTAAAATTGCTCGTTGATTCACTTCTTGAACATCACTGTGTTGAATCACTTGACGAAATCAAAGGTATTGGTCACCGTATAGTTCAAGGTGGGTCATATTTCAAAGATAGCGTTGTCGTCGATGACGAAGTAGAAAGATTAATTGAATCATTAGTACCCCTTGCTCCGCTTCACAACGCTGCTCACTTAGTCGGTATCAGAGCTTTTAAGAGAATCTTACCTAACGTCAAATCAGTTGTCGTTTTCGATACTGCTTTCCACCAAACAATGGAACCAGAAGATTATATGTACGCATGTAAATATGAATATTACGAAAAATACATGGTCAGAAAATATGGCGCACATGGTACATCGCATAAATATCTTTCTGAAAGAGCAAAGAAATTCACCGATGGCAATAAAATCATTACTTGCCACATCGGATCAGGTGCATCTCTCTGCGCAGTAAAAGATGGAAAATGCGTTTCTACCTCAATGGGTTTAACACCTCTTGCCGGTATCATGATGGGTACAAGAACTGGTGATATCGATGCATCGGTTATGGATTATCTCGTGACTTGCACCGGAAAATCCTGTAATGAAATTTACCAAGAATTCAATAAGCAATCTGGCTTACTTGGAATATCCGGAATCTCTCCAGATACCCGTGATGTCGAAGCTGGAATTAAACGCGGCGATGAAAGATGCATTCTCGCTTATAAGATGTACGCAAGAAGAATTGCTGATTACATCGGTCAATACTATGTTAGATTAGGCGGCTGCGATTTAATCGTCTTCTCAGCTGGTGTTGGAGAAAATTCACCGTTAGTTCGCCACAATGTCTGCGCATTATTAACTGAAGCTTTAGGTGTCAAGCTCGACGAAGAATTAAATAATTCTTGCTTTGGTGAAGAAATGGTAATTTCTGCTAAAGATTCAAAAATTAAAGTCTGCGTCATTCCAACTGATGAAGAAGTAATGATTGCTCGCGATATCGTTAGATTATTACATTGCTAATTAATGAAACTGCTACTTTAGAAGGTAGCAGTTTTTTTATATCTTTTCATAAAAAAAGATATCGCCAAAGCGATATCCATAATATGTTTTAATTTTGGAAAATAATTATTCTGGTCTTATAAAGAAATGTCCGCGGCTAAATGAAGAGTTCATTAAAGAATTAGTTTCACTTAAATTCTCTTCAGCATTAGCAATCATCTTTAAATCATTATCGCTTAGTACATTTATATAAATTGAAGATAAGTGTAATTCAGATAATTTACTAAGTTGATCAAGTAAATAAAGTGGTTTACTAGAAAAAATATGCGTATAACAATCTTTATCGCCTTTAATCAAGTAATATTCATTCATCTTATCGACCAAATAAAAATTTTGTTGATGGCAAAGTGAGCAGTGAAGTTTTTCCTTTTTAAAATATGTTCCGATTGGACAAGATTTCATAACCATCATTTCTAGATAGCCATAACCGATTAAGGAAATCTTTGGATAGCATTGATGACGGTTATAGTAGTCATTAGCTAAAAGTTTAAGCGAATCATAATTTACTTCACTAGAGATAATTACTTCCTTAAATCCTAAGAAATAAAGAGCGTCCAATGCATAAGAATTGACCGCATTAACGTACTGTGAGGCAATTGCTCCATTATTTAATAATATTTGATGATAAATATGACCCTCTGAAATACGAATATTGTCTTCTTCGCGAAGATGGTATTCATTTCCAAGATTATATACCTCATTTTCAATAGCTAATTTTTCATTAGAATAATTGATAACCTTTATCTTTACTTGACAATCATTAGGGACACTTTTAGCAGAGTAAGGATATTCTCTCACATCATCAAACTGATATAGAAGGTTATTAATTTGCTCTAAAGCTTGATTTCTTAAAGCGTTTAGAGATGACATATTAACGAAAACATCACCTTCTGTTTTAATCTCAGTTTTTAAATAAAAAGGATACGTTGCTGATTTAGCCATTTGTGAAATAATCTTTTCTTTACTTGTTGAAGAATTAATCGCTTTATCAACTATATCGCCTTTAATGCTTAAAGAAAATTCCGGAACTAATAAAACCATTTCTTCTCCAGCAGTAAGATATAAAATAGCTTCGATTTCACCTTTCAATTTTTCTTTTAGTTCATTTTCAACTTTTTTGACAAGAGAAATTTTATTTGTTAGATATAAATCAGCATTTTTAAATGAATTTACATTTTGTAAATTCTTTATTGTGACAGTTTCACCTTTTTTTGCCGACTTAACTAACTTATTATCGACATATAACGATGTCACTAGAAAGCCTTTTTCTTTATCGTTTAAAATCAGTCTTACACCATCGTGCATTTCTATTGCTGAAGTGAGTTTTACAGTTATGCTTGTCGACGTCGCTTTTAAAACATTACCAATTTTCTCGCCTTGATGGGAAGAATAATTTTGATTCAACAAATGAAAAGGCGATTCGTTATTAATATACCCCTTTGTGAAAGTTCTTGAAAAAATGCTTTTTACATTTTCTTGATCTTCTTGAGCAGACAGATTTTTCTTACCTAAACAAATTTCATCAATAGCGTGTCTATAGCCTAACGTGACTAAATAAACATATTCTTGACTTTTTAATCTGCCCTCAATTTTTAAAGAATCAGCGCCCATTTCAATTAAATCTTTTAAATATTTTAAAGTATTTAAATCTTTCGTCGACAAAAAGAAAGCTTCACCATAATCTTTTGAATCGCTCATTAAATGATATTTTTCGCGGCATGGCTGCGCGCAGCGTCCTCGATTACCAGATCTACCTCCGATAAATGAAGAAAGGTAGCAAGATCCAGAATACGAAACGCATAAAGCACCATGAACAAAAACCTCAACTTCTAGGCCTAAATCTTTTACTTCACGAATTAAAGTTAGAGGAGCTTCTCTAGCCAAAACAATTCTTACAAAACCCAGTTTTTTTAACGCTAGTGCTTCTTCCTTATTATGGCAAGAAAGCTGCGTAGAAGCGTGCAGGGGCAAAGAAGGTAATCTTTGATGAAGATAATAAGCTAATCCTAAATCTTGAATAATTAATCCGTCAACTTTAATCTTATTTAAAAATTTTGCGTATTCGTATGCGCTTAAAAACTCATCTTGAAAAAGAAGAGTATTCATCGTAACATACACTTTCTTTTTTAAAAGATGAGCTAAAACAACAATTTTTATTAATTCATCATCGGTAAAATTTTGGCTAGCCATCCTAGCAGAAAAGTTTTTTCCACCGAGATAAATCGCATCTGCGCCAGCTAATAAAGCACTGTACGCAGAGAGATAATTGCCAGCGGGAGCTAATAATTCACTATCTAGCATGTAAAACAACTTTTTCTAGGCGTGAAGAAGGAATATCTTTTCTTCCTTCCTTAGCTTGATCTTTGCCATTTAATTTTACTAAATCACCAGTAAAACCAACATTAACTTTTACCAGCGATGTACCTACACCATAAATATCAACTGGTGTATGGTGGTCTTCAAAATCTTTAATTTTTTTAGCATCAAATCCTGAAGAAACAATGATTTTAACGTAATTGAATCCTTCTTTATCTAAAGCTTCGCGAAGTGCAAAAACCAATTCCTTGCAAACGCCATGTGGATCAAAAGATGAAGTATCTTTGTCATCAAAATAGTGGTCAATTAAAGACTTAGAAGTATCAATGCGGACTGCATTTAACTTAGTTTTTAAATGCCTAGCAATCTTTAAGGAATCCTCGACAACATTATTATGATAATCGATTAAAGCTGTAACTTTTTCATTTGGGAAGGTTTTTAAATAGATATCTGATGCCTTTAAAATATCGCCATCACAAATTTGAATTAAAGCATGTGGCATAGTTCCTAAACCATGTCCTCCCCACCAAAGTCCCATCGCATCGGTAGAATCAGCAGTTATTCCGGCGACATAAGCAGCATAACCATCACCGATTTGCGTATTATATTCATCTTGACGGTCAGCCATATTTATTATTCCTTTGCCGTTCACAACTTTCTTAACGCGGTAGCAATTCGTGGCAACCGATGATCTTCTAGCTAAAATTCCATCAATCATCGATTCAAGAAATCCAAAATGCTCGTATTCGCCTGTAATTTTCAATACAGGTTCACCATAATTAATAATGTCACCATCATTTAACGCTTCTATTTGAAGTTTTTCAGGGCACTCGGCAAACTCCTGAATTAAAGCGATGGCCTCATCAATTCCGCATAGCATAACATCATCTTCTCTTTGGAAAAACTGCATTGTCACAGTTTGATGTGGAACATTCTCTAAAACAATTTTACGAGTTTTTAAAAAATAATTAGCAGTAAAAAAGCCTTCTCCTAATCTTTGATCAAACTTGAAAGTTTTATTTGTTAAACGTTTAATTTTTCCAGCCTTTTTTTCTTCAATCTCCAACATTATTATTTTTCCTTTCTAAGATAAAAATCTTGACCGATTTTCACTTCATTTTCATTTAAATATAGTAAATGGTGCTTTGGCAAAGTCTCTTCTAAGCCGAGATCTTTTTCCGAGCAGCACATACCAAAACTGTCTTCGCCGAGTAAAGACGACTTTTTTACTTCTTCACCATTAGTTAAATGCGCGCCGATTTTAGCAACAATACAAAGTTTATCTTTTTCACAGTTTAACGCTCCGCAAACAATTGGCAAAAATTCATCGCCGACATCAACCTTTAAAAGATGTAAATGATGAGATTCTGGATGCTCCTCCACTGACAAAATCTTGCCAACAACATAATTAGACTTGGTTATGTAGGATAATCTTACGTCGCTAACCAAAGATAAGAGATTATTTAATGCATCGATAAAAATATCCGGTGGCAGCTGAATTATGCCATGGCTTTTTATTTTTAAAGACTTAGCGATATTAAAGAAATTAATACCGATTAATTCATCTTTGTTATAGATAAAGCAAATATCACCTTTTCTTTCAAAACGCGTAAGAAAAGCATCATTATTAATAGTGACGAATAATATATCACCAAGCTCATGATAGTTATAAAAATACGTTGCTTGATATTCCATAATCAATCCTTTCTAGCGACTAAGCGTTTAATTTTAACGCCTAAAGCGCGAAACTTATGTTCATATTCTGTTTCTTCATCATTCGCGACTAATTGATAATCTTCATCAATAGAGATAACTGAGAATTTTGAAGAAGCAAAATATTCTTTTGAATCAGCAAAAAGAACATCATTATCAGTTTTAAAAATAACTTCTCCGCCATTCTTTAATAAGCGATAATATGCTTCTAAATATGAAGGATATGTGAGTCTTCTTTTATGCTGACGCTTCTTTGGCCAAGGATCTGAGAAGTTTAAATAAATGCAATTAAAAATAGCATCCGGCAATCTTTCAAACAAATATGAAACATCAATATTTACTAAAAGCAAATTCTCTAAATGTTCTTCTCCGATTTTTTTGCCGGTTATCGCTAAAGCCATCATAGATTTTTCAATACCTAAAAAATTGACTTCAGGATGCTTCTTAGCTTTATTGATTATGAAATCACCACGTCCAACACCTATTTCTAACTCAAGATTATCTCTTTTAAGAAAATCTAAAAAATCGTTATCTTCAAGGGTATATCGATTTTTGATTAATTCTGGATGGGCTTTAACAAATTCATCACCCCAAGGTCTATGCTTTAGTCTCATCTTTGTCTCCTGTTGTTAACAAACCTAAGCGGTAAATAGCTTTAGCATAGATAGAAATTGAGTTTGTTAAATCTTCAATATGAATTTTTTCATTACAGTCATGAATATGATCTTCGCGGCCTGGGAAATGAGAACCAAAAGCGACTGTATTTTTGCTTTCTTTAGCATAAGTGCCACCTCCGATAGCCATCGGTAAGTTCTTTTTATCACCTGTTTCCTCTTGATAGCAAGTAAGGAGTGTTTTGATAAATTTAGATTTTGGATCGACTAAAAGATATTGTTGGCGAGAAAAGACACTTACAGTTCCTAAGTTCATTGCATTAAGTTTTGCAATAACTTCATCTAAATCAACATCTTCCCCATAGCGATAGTTAACTTGATATTTTAAAACTCCGTCGCGATAGGAAATTAATCCGACATTATAAGTTGATTCATGTAATAATGGGGCCTCATGGTCCATTTTCATTCCTTTTCCTAAGCCATCGAGATAATTATTTGCCGTCTTAACTAATTCATCATAACCGAAGCGTTCACCAATAAAGCGAATAAGATGTAACCCTGCATTAATTCCTTCTTGAGGAATTGAACCATGGCTTGACTTCCCAAAGAAGGTTAATGTCTGTTTGTCAATTTGATAACGCAGATGATTCTTTTGGCAATAAGAAGAGATTACTTCATTTGAAGGTAAAACTTTTAAATTTGCAACCGCCTTATCGATTACGCTATTTAAAACGACACCGCCTTCTAACGATAGTAAATTATCGAATTTTTTTTCTAATACGACTTCGTATCCAGCAATTGCTTTTTCTCCATAGATTAAAGGGAAATCACCATCAGGAGTAAAACCGTATTCAGGATAAGGCTTATTTAAGTGATGGAAATAATAGTCTAAACATTTGCTGCCACGCTCTTCATTTCCACCAATGACCAATGTTACTTTAAATTTTTTAATTAAATTGAGATCACGTAACATCTTAAAAGCATAATAAGAAGCAATTAATGGTCCTTTATCATCACTTGTGCCACGTCCATACATAATGTCATTTTCAATAGTTGCTGAAAAAGGAGGGAATTTCCAATCTCCAGAGACCGGAACAACATCGGCATGTGCATAAATAGCGATTAATGGTCCTTGACCAAAAGAAATTTCGGTGCAATAACCATCGCAGCGATCGACATTAAATCCGTCTTGTTCAGCTAAATCTGCTATAAAAGCAAGAGCTTTGCTAACGCCTTCACCAAATGGTTTGCTTTCTGAAATAGTTGTTTCATCATAAACTGAATTAATTTTGATGAACTTTTGTAAATTTGTAATAGCTAATTGATAATATTTTTCGCTTTCTTTTCTTAAAGAAATCATGATAATACCTCACTGACTGATTTATTATACTAAAATGAATATTCATTTTAAAGTTTTATAACTCTCTGACAGTAATTGCTAAGATAGTTGGACATGTAAAAAATTCTTTTCACCATTAAGAAAATCCTTATAAGTCATGATTTTTTTACCTTGTCTTTGAACTCGTTTTAGAGAAACTATTCCATCTTTTAACTGCAGATATAATCCTTGTTTATCAGCTTTCACAATAGTACCAACTTTATCGACAAGTTCATCGCTAATCACTTCGCATTCAAGAATTTTAAAAATTTCTTCACCAAAATAAAGATATCCACCAGGAGTTAAAGATAACGCGCGGACATAATTAACAAAATCATTTTTCAAAAGATCTAAAGAAAGATGTTCATCTTCTTTTTTGATTTTTCCGCAAAATGTTACTTCATCTTTATTCTGCGGAATCTTTTTTAAACTCTTATCGATAATTCCCGGCAATGCTTTTAATAATGCTTCGCTGCCGCATAATGAGAATTTATCTAGAAGTGAAGTATAATTATCTGAAGGATCAATAACAATTTTTTGTTGATAAAAAATATCACCGGCATCCATTTCATCGACCATTTCCATAATCGTAACACCAGTAATGGTATCGCCTTGTTTTAAGCATTCTTGGATAGGAGAAGCTCCGCGATATTTTGGCAAAAGAGAACCGTGAACGTTAATAGCTCCTATCGTCGGTAAAGTCAATAAATCATGCGGTAAAATCTGGCCATAAGCGCATGTGACAATTAAATCTACGTTTAAATCTTTTACAAACTCAAAATCATTTCTAATACGATGTGGTTGGTAAACTGGAATATTATGTTCTAAAGCCAGTTTTTTTACTGGAGTAGGTGTAATAACATGTTTCCTACCCACTGGTTTATCTTCTTGCGTAATGCAAGCGACAACGTTATAACCATTATCAAGAAGCGCTTTTAATATATTTTTAGCTAAATCTGGTGTTCCCATAAATAAAATACGTGTATTATTCATCATTTTTACCTCAATAGTATCTTATAACAAAAAATAGGTGATAGCAAATCACCTATTTAGCATTGTTGAATATTATCTCAAATGTTGATCCTTGACCAAGTTTTGACGTTACTTTTATTTCAAAGCCATAGTTTTTACAGACATGTTTTACTATTGATAACCCTAATCCCGTTCCACCGAGTTCTTTAGACTCATTCTTATCAACTCGATAAAAGCGTTTGAAAATTTTTTCTAAATCGTCTTGAGAAATACCGATTCCCGTATCGCTTATTTTGAAATGATTGCTTGTGACGTTTAACACAATTTTTCCATTTTCAGTATTATACTTTATAGCGTTTGTTATTAAATTAGATAGCAATTTTTCAACATCACCTTCGTTAATAACTAACTGACAAGGCGAATATTCGCGAACAATAGTTAGTTTTTTTTCATTAATCAACAATGAATTTTCTTTTAAAATATCTTCAATTTTGCCAACAATATCGATATTTTTTAATTCTTTTTTCTCTTTTAGTTCTAGGCGCGATAAATCTAGCATTTCAACAATTAAAGAATTCATCCGCCTAGCCTCTCTTATCGTATTTTTAACCGCATCGAGAATCTCATCTTTTTCAGTAATGATCCCTTCGCTTATTAGTTGTTGATAACCGATTATAGATGTAAGAGGGCTCTTTAATTCATGAGAAGCATTTGCAAAAAATTCACTTTTAAGAGTTTCTATTTCTCTTTTTGATGTGACATCGACTATCAGCATAACTAACGCGTACTTATTAAGATTAGAAATCCATTTTTCGTTTATCGGATCGATTGTCACTAAATATGTTTTTCCCTCTTTGCTCAAATCAAAAGCTTCACCTTTTTTATTTTTTAGAACATTTTCTATGCTATTGGAAATTGTTTTATCGGTAGATAGATAAAGATAATTTTTTCCAAGTATTTGAGGAATATCAAAAGAGAAAATTTTCGCTGCAAAATCATTTATCATTTCAATATTTCCATCGCAATCAATCACGACTAATCCATGCTGAATATGATTAAGAATAAAGTCCACTTTTTCATTTTCAAGTTCTATGGTAGCAATTTTTTCTCTCAGAGAAGAATTAATCAGCATAATATCATCGCTAATTTGTTCGATATCATTTCCTTTAATTTCTTCCTGCTCACCAATCAAAGTCTTGGTTTTATTTAGTTCACTGACAATTGGACTATAAATATTTTTACTTAATAAATAAATTATCGTTGCTGCTATAAGTAAAATTACTATTAAAAAAATAGTGCCTAGTAATATAATCGTTGAGACAAAACTTGATAAATCAGCACGGGGAATAGCAACCCTAACATAATAGCCGTCATCTTCTCTAGCGACATAAGCCATGTCTAATTTCAAAGTATCGCTGTAACGATAATAAACTTCACCTAAATGTTGAATTTCTGGACGAGATAAATGATTTTCATTCTGCGCGGTAAAATTATCAATTATGATATTTCCCTCTTTATCAATAATAGTAATTCTTAATTGATTATTGCTCATGGTTAAAGCCTTTTCCGTTTCAGAAAAGTTCTCACCATCAAATATATTACAAGCGACATTAAGATAATTAAATATTTCATTTCTATTTTGCTTGTCATTAAGATTATTAGTAACAAAACAAACAGTAACTAACAACGCCATCAACGAAATGAAAACTACGATGACGTTAGATATTATTAAACGTTTTTTCATATATTGAGTTTATATCCAATTCCATATATTGTTTGAATAAAATCACCATTTTCATCTTTTAATTTTTTTCTTAATGATTTGATATGCATATCGATAGTTCTTGATTCAAATGCAGCTTGTCCCCAAATTTTCATAAAGATTTCGTCGCGTGATAAAACTTTATCTTTATTCAAAAAAAGTAAAGAGAGAATATCAAATTCTTTTGAAGTCAAAGGGATAATCTCTTCGTTTTTCATCACGACTAAGCGATCTAAATCAAGTGAATAATCCTTGATTTTGATTATTCTATTTTTTTGAAATCTTCTGACCTTTGCATTTATTCGCGACATCAGCTCCAAAATATTGAATGGTTTTTCGATATAGTCGTCAGCACCTAAATCCAATCCGTCAACTTTATCCATAACCATTCTATTAGCTGAAACAATGATTATTTCAACGTCGTCATAATAATTATTCGCGCGGATACGTTTAATTATCTCTGAACCAGAAATATCAGGAAGCATCATGTCTAACAAAATCATATTCGGTTTTTTTGATGCTAATGTCGTTAAAAAAGACATCCCGTCATAAAACGTTTGAATTTGATATCCTTGTTTTGTTAATGCGACATTGATGATATGCGCGATATCATGATCATCTTCAACTGAATAGATTAAATAGTCCATGTTGCCTCCTAAAAGATGCGCTTATCCTTATGGTAACCGCTGAGGATATAGATGACCCACTCGGCAATATTTACCGCATGGTCAGCTATTCTTTCTATATATTTTACCATTAAAACACTGTAACAAGCAAATGCCGCAGAAACTTTCTTATCTTCAGTTAAAGAGATTAAGATCTCAACGAGATCATAATACCCCCTATCAACAATTTTATCAGTCTCAATTGTTTCAGCAGCAAGTTTTTGATCGTTTTTAATAAACGATAATAATGCATTATTTACCATTGATAAGGCTATTTCTGAGAGATTATCAATTTTTTCAATGTGATGTTTATTTTCTGCTTTGAGTTTATTAGCAAATTCAAGTATATCTTCGGCATGATCACCCAGTCTTTCAATATCTGAAACTAATTTTAAAATTCCCGTAACGATTCTTAAATCGCTAGCATATGGTCTTTCTTTTACTAAAATATCGAGACATTCCTCTTCAATTAATCTCTCTTGCTGATCAACCAAATCATCATTGACAATATATTTTTTATCTGGGTCGAAATGCAAATAGGCATCAAAGGCCACTTTTAAATTTGATATAACTGTATTTGCCATTCTAAGCATCATGCTTTTAAGATAATTAATTTCTGTTTCTAACGCCATAAATATTAACCAAACCTTCCTGTGATATAGTCCTCTGTCTTTTTGTTATGAGGATTTTTAAACAATTCATTAGTCGTGTTATATTCAATTATTTCACCTAACATAAAGAATGCTGTATAATCAGATACTCTAGTTGCCTGCTGCATATTGTGAGTCACTATTACAATAGTGAAATCTTTTTTTAATTCATTAATCAATTCTTCTATTTTCAGCGTAGCAATCGGATCAAGAGCAGAAGTCGGTTCATCCATTAATATCACATCCGGTTTCATAGCGATACAGCGAGCAATACATAATCTCTGCTGTTGACCTCCAGAAAGAGCCAAAGCTGAACCCTTAAGATTATCTTTTACCTCATCATAAAGAGCTGCTTTTTTTAAAGAGCTGATAACTATTTCTTCAAGTGCTTTTCGATTTTTTATGCCGTGGCAACGCGGTCCATAAGCGATATTATCAAATATTGACATCGGAAAAGGATTAGGTGATTGAAATACCATTCCGACGTTTGAACGAAGAGTCAATGTATCATATTGATTTAATTCTTTATCGTTATATTTAATACTGCCTTCAACTTTACAATTATCGATAAGATCATTCATTCTATCTAGGCAGCGCAATAATGTCGATTTTCCGCATCCTGATGGTCCAATAAATGCTGTCACTTTCTTTTTATAGATATCGAGATTGATATCTTTTAAAGCATGTTTTTCACCATAGTAGAGATTAACATTTTTTATTTCAAAAATTTTTTCCATTAATGCTTCCTCCCGAATTTATTTAGACGATAACCGATTAATTTCACCAAGATATTTAAAATAAGAACTGACATCAAAATTACAATTGCAATCGCGGAAGCTAGCTTGTAATTAGGATTTTCTAAACCCATCAAATTATAAATATGTGTAGCTAATGTCGTACCTCCGCGATTAGGTAAAACATGATCTTGCACTTGAGTTCCCATGACGAAAATAATCGCGGCAGATTCTCCAATAATTCTGCCAATTGCTAAAAGTGTCGATGTAAGAATTCCTGGGACGGCATTTGGTAAAATAATTTTAAAAGTTGTTTGAGTTTGCGAGGCCCCAAGAGCCAATGAACCACTAATTATTTTCTTCGGTATGACATCAATTGCTTCTTTTGTTGTCGATATGACAATCGGCAAAAGCATTATCGTCATTGTTAAGGCACCAGCCAAAATAGAATAGCCTTCTGAACCAACTAAAGCATTAAACATCGGAACAAATAACAATAGCCCAACCAAACCAAAGATAATAGATGGAACACCGCTCGACATATCAATTAAAGATTTTAATAAATGTGTTAGCCAATTATCTTTTGCGTAAATAGAAAGATATATCGCGGCAGCAATACCAAGAGGTAAAACTAATATTAATGTAAATAAAATTAAATATAATGTAGCAATCAATGATCCGCGTATACCTCCGCCACCATCGACAAGATTTAACGTCATAATTGAGACTCCGCGGTTAAATCCAGCAGCCATACTTTCAGCACCTTTTCGCGCAGGGCAAGAAATAATATTTCCCTCTTCACCTACTAATAATGCCGTTGTTACATACTGATTTACTTGTAAATGGTGATAATTATCATTACCGACGCCTAATAATCCGTTTAGTAATGGAGAGTGATCGTCAATATAGCTAATAATTACTGAATCCACACCTTCAGTATTAACGGTATCAGTGAATGCTATTCCCCAATATGACGAAAAATACTCATCATCTTTACATTTATACTCAAAATTACCTCCATCATAATTATCTTTATAACTAAGAACATACGTGGTTTGATTATAGTCAGATGTTATTAATTTCCATGAAAGAGTCGAAGCGCCATTAGAGAAAACAAAAATAAAAATTAAGAGTAGAACAATAATACCAACTGAAGAGAAAAGATAAGTTAAAATATTCCAAAAAGAGTCGATGATTCTTCTTTTAATCATAGCTTAGCACCTACCCTTCTCTTGACAGCATTTAAAATGATATTAATTGCAACAATAAGTAAAATAAGAACAACACCAACTGAGAAGCGAATATCGTAATCCAGCCCCGTTGTATCTTGGAATCCTTTTAAAATAGTCGTAGTTAGAGTATTAGTTGTATCAAATAAAGAAAAAGTCGGTCCACTACCTCTATTGCCAGACACTAGCGAAATAGCAGTTGCTTCACCTAAAGCTCTTCCAACGCCTAGGATTATACCGGCGAAAATTCCATTTTTAGCCGCGCCCAAAACAACTTTAAAGTTTGTTTGAGTTTTACTAGCACCTAACGCTAAAGAACCATTAATAATATCTTTACTGACAGCATTAATCGCTGTAATAGAAAGCATAGTTATAGTTGGATAAATCATGAAAGCTAGGACTAAAACAACCGATAAAGTAGACAAACCACCTGCAGTTTGCACGCCAAACCAAGAAGCGACATATTTTACTCCCTGGGTAATATATCCCATACCGACCAGTCCAAAAATAATAGAAGGAATTGATGAAAGGAGTTCAATAATTAGCTGAAGAACCTTCGAAATTGGTTTAGGAGCAATTCTAGTTATAAATAATGCTGAAAATATTGCCATTGGAACAGCTAAAACCAAACAGAGCAAGACGCAATAGATCGTATTGACAATAATATATCCTATGCCATAGTGATTAGGGTGTCGAAACCAAGTTGTACCTATCAAAAATTCACCTAAGTTTACTCGATATTCATTTCCATCAATGGTATAAGTTTGAAAAAAGGGGGATAGCCCCTTTATTAGGATAAAAGCAATAATCACAATGATGACGGAGGCGCATAAGAATGTGATTATTTGAAATGTCCGATACCAAATCATATCACTAATCTTTTTTCCGTTTAGCCTTTTAGCTGACGTTTGAAGATTAGTTTGTTTCATAATTATTAATCAAGAACTTCTGACCAAGAAGTAATTGCACCGGTATAGATATCGTGTAAAGCTTGAGCTGTTGTTTCTGCATATGGATTTTTTGCATTTACAATTGCAACGATAGCATCAATAGCTAAAGTCCCAGTTGTATTTGCTGCGGCAGGTTCAGAATCAGCTTTGAAATCTCTTGAAGCAAAAGCGATATCCATTGCTGATGTTGAATCTTTTTCAGTTCCTTGCGTAAACTTGTACGCATCGCCAGATCCTTGGAAATTTTCACTGAAACTAACTGTACCTGCACATAATTTTTTGAACGCATTAGCTAAAGCAATAGCTGTGTTTTTTACAGATGTTGATCCGCCATAAGAAATAGTAACGTTTACCGTGCTATCAGAAACAATAGGATATTCGCTAGCAATTGATTCCCAAGTTGGATCATCGCTCTTGTATTCAACAATTCCGCCTTCTTGTTCAATAATAGCTTTACCTTCTGTAGTGCTCATAAAAGCGATATAAGCGTCTACCAATTCTCCTCTAATTTCATCGCGAGGTGTAGCTCTCTTGATATAATTAAAGTTTCTTGTTAATTCATAATCACCGCTTAAAACATTTTCTTCACTAGGGACAACTCCATCGTATTTTAATCCCTTGATTTGATCATTTTCAGAAAGTGTCGACAAAGAAATATAGCCAATACCATACTCGTCGTTAGCAACTTTTGTCATCATATCACCATTTGAAGATACTTCGACAACTCCATCAACTAATGGGGTATTATCGGTTTTAGCATCTTCTAATCCAATTCCAGTAAAGAATCCATCTCTTGTTCCAGAAGTTCTGTCACGAGTATAAGTTTTAATTGTTTTGCTCGTATCAAATTCAGATACTGAAGAACCTGTACTTGTTCCCGATGATGAAGTTCCTCCGCAAGCAACCAAAGCACCGCCTAATGCGATTAATAATCCAGCTTTGATTAAATTTGTTTTTTTCATAAATAATAATCTCCTTTATTTACACTCACTATCTTAAGAATCTCATCATTAAAGAAAAACCATAGAATTGTAAAAGATTGTAAATTTTTTGTAAGTAAAGTTTTCTCCCTTTATTAAATAAAGATGAAAAAAGCAAACACTATAGTTATTTTTTATATTGAATTAATCAACATTAGTAAAAAAACAAAAGATTATTTATTGAAAAGGACAGTTCTCTATGGTAATATTCTTTAGGAATGAAAGAGGTGAAACCTGATGGCAAATATTAAATCGCAAGTAAAAAGAATCAAAACTAATGAAAAAGCAAGACTTGCAAATGCTAGTTTCAAATCAAGCATGAGAACTTCTATGAAAGCTGTTGAAGCTGCTTGCAAAGCTGGCGATAAAGAAAAAGCTACAGATTTATTAAAAGTTGCATACTCAAAAATTGATAAATCAGTTTCTAGAGGTATTCAACATAAGAACACTGCAGCGAGACAAAAAGCAAGACTTGCAAATCTTATCGCATCTTTATAATAAAAAATACTACCGGATGGTAGTTTTTTTATGGCCTAATTTTATCTCTTCAAAATTTATAATAAATAATTCTAATCCTAAAGCTGGATCAATCTTTCCGCTTTTAATATTAAGATCCAAATCATAAAGGGAATCTAAAACAAAAGTTATCTGCTTTCTCGAAAATCCTAAACTCGTCTTGATGTTCCTCTTGACGCGGTATGGATTAGCTTTTAATTCTGAAGCTATTTCATTGTATGACATATTTTGCGAATGCAAATAAGTAACTTGGTTTAAAAATCTTATTTGGGACGCTATCAATGAAATTAATCTAACTGGTTCCTCTTTTTTCACCATTAAATCTTTAAATATTCTTAAGGCGAGAGATGGCTGATTTTCAATTAAAGCATTAAGGAGCAAAAAAGCATTGTCTTCTAATGGCAATGAAACAAGTTTCACAACATCGTCTCTAGTAATTTTCTTTGTAAAAAGGCACAATTTTTTCCCTTCATTAACAAATCGTGAAACATCGTTTCCGCAACGCGATACAAGTTCATCAAGAGCATCTTGGGTAATAGAACAATGATTTTTTTGAAATAACTCATTTCCCATTCCTCTCAAGGAACTTTCATCTAAGGTTTCCAAATGAATAATTTTTCCCTTTTTCTTTATAGTTGAATAAATCTGATTTTTCGTATCAAGATTTTCACCTTCAAAAGCAAAGATTAAATCACTATTTTTGATATCATTCTCTAAAAATTTAATAAATTTATCATAATCTTGATCTTTGTCTATTGAGCATTTTTCTTTTGGAGAAGCAAAAAAATAACAGTCTCGCAAAATAATTACTTTTCTTGTACCTGAAAAAGGATATGAAATTGCCTCTAATATCACATCTTGTAATAAAGTTTCTCGGCAAGAGATTGTTATAACATTAAATTCGTCTTGCAATTCAGAAGGCAAAATTTCATTAGTTAACGTCTTTATCTTTTTCTTTAAAATTAGGCTTTGTTCGCCATAAACTAAGTAAAGCATATGCTTATTATAACGCAAAAATTATTAAATGGCATTCTAATAATAAATTGTTCCTTCTTTATCAGTTCGGCGAATCACAATATTATAATCAACTAACCGAGAAAGAACTTCATCGCTTGGATGACCATAATAATTATATCCGACAGAAATGACTGCTTCTTTTATGTGATAAGTAGATAGTAAAATTTCGCTTGTAGAAGTATTTGATCCATGATGACCAACTTTTAAAATATCGACATTTAACTGAGGATTATCATAAACGATCTTTTCTTCTATATTTTTTTCTGCATCACCCATCATTAAAAAGTAAAGATTTTTAAAATAAAAATAAATTACTGACGATTCTGAATTTTCTTCGCTTCCAATATCGTAATGATTCAAATTATAAAAAATTAAGTTTCCAATCTTTTCTTGATAAAACTCGCTTCCTGTAATAATTTTATCAATTTCAATATAATTTGATAAAGACTCTAAAGCCCCATTATGATCATAATCGTTATGGCTAATGAAAACTAAATCTAATTTATTAATATGTTTTTGCTTAAAAAATGGCATTAAAACATCGCTAGCAATATCTTTGTATATCGATCCGCCAGTATCAATTAAAATATTTTTATCAAAACAATGAATCAAACAGCTATCGCCTTGCCCAACATTAATAAAGGCGATATATGAGGATAGATAACTATCCAGAGGTGATGCACCGATAAAAACTGTAATGTAAATAAAAAACAATGTAATTCCAGAACCTTTAAAAAATCCAATTTCTAAAAAATATAATGAAATCATTATTAAAGCAGCAATAACTATTATGATGACACCTTGAGATATATATAAAGAAAATGAATAATTACTGAGGAGAGTAACCATTCCAAAATAAATATTGCTTATAACATTTATAGCAATTGATAATGGCTTAAAAAAGATCATTAAAATAGATAATAAAAGTAATAATTCACTAGTAAATGTGCTTATAAGTGACAAAATAGGAGCAATTATATTGTATTGTCCTTCATAAAATATTGTTAATGGCATAAACACAAAATTTAAAACAATTGGAATTAAATATTTTTTGTAACGCTTTTTTATTAAATTTAACGAAGAAAAAACGAATGGAGTTAAAAATGGCATAATAAAAACATAATAAAAAGTTGTAGTAAACATAATTCTAAAATTTAAAATTATTGTTACAGAAAGTAAAAATGACAAAACTTGATTCCGAGAATATTTTTTCTTTAACAAATAATTATTTATGTAAAAAGCTAACACTTTAAGTGAGGACACTTTAAATTGCTGAAGATAAATAAACGGCAATAGAGCGATTATACTAATAAATTCAGCCCTTTTTACTTTAAAAAATTTTAGCATTATTACTATTATTTTATTTAGCAAATATAGGTGTATTGAGGAAATCGAAAAAATGAATCCAACATTAAACGTTTGAAGTAAATCTCGATATTGTGAATTAATATTGATTGAAAAGAATAATGAAGAAATTAGATATTTTCCATAGCTCGTTAAGTCTTTAGTAAGCCAATTCATCAATGTCTTTATTCTTAAAGGATTATAAAAAACATATTCAAAATCTTCAATTATTATTTCCTTCTCAACCATCTGATTATAAAGATATTTTTGAAAATCAAATTCACCTTCTAAGGATTGAAAGGAAATATTCTTAAAATCACCATTAAATTTGATTATATCTAAAAAATCTACATCAATACCTTCTATATCAACATAAAAGCGTTTTGCGCCTGAAATTACGATAGCGTAATTATTTTTGCAGCTAATAACTATGGCATAATTAGATGGAGGTATGCTAAATAAAAATAGCGAGATGATAAAAGAAAATATCGCTATACCAAATACTATCCATAATTTAATATTTTTCTTTTTAAAAAGATAAGCTGCAATAAAAAAGAGAGGAATTAAAAACAGGATATTTTTAATTCCTAACGCTAAAAAGAACAGAGTAATAGTAAAGAGAATCATTTAAGGGTTACATAGTCACGAATCCGTTCATATGTTGCTTGCCCAATACCTTTGACATTCATCAGATCTTCAATGCACATATAAGGTCCGTTTTCTTCGCGATATTCGACGATTCTAGTAGCTAAAGTATCTGAGACGTATGACAGAGTCGCTAATTGATCAGCATTAGCTGAATTGATGTTTACTTTTTCGACTTCAGCAGTAATTTCACAATTATTAGCATATGCAGTTTTGCTCGGTATATAAAAATAATCGCGCCCTTCCAATGACAAAGAAAGATTAATTGCATCCTGATCCGCCGATTCAAGCAATCCTCCAGCAGCAACGATTAAGTCATTAAGAATATCATCGTTTGCTAACTTGTAGATGCCTGGCATTACTACCTCACCTTCGATAGTTATTGATAAAGAATTTTGGTCATCAACAACTTCTTGAACATTATTATCATTAGCTGGAATATTAGGATCAAGTTGCTGAAAAGCAAAAAGACAGACAAACATTCCAATAATGACAATGGCTATAGCTTTTATCATATATTTTCCTCCTTCACTAATGCATATAGGGGGAGTGGAAAATATTTAATTAATATTTCATAAAAAAACCGGGAATAACCTATCCCGGCTAAAAAACAAACTTAATTATAATGAGAAATGGAATACAGCATTTTCATTATCGAATTGTTCATTGCTGACCCAAGTAACTGTTTTGTCAGTTAAATTATATAAAGCCGACCAAACCGTACATCCATTACCATCGGTTTTTCCATTAACGCGATCCCAGTTTCTTCTTCCAACTTCTCTTAAAATTGATAATGCTTCTGCTTCATCCTTAACAACACCTTGGGTGTTTGTTCCATCTGGATTAATCATTTCTTGAATTCGATCATAACGATCTTTTCCTTGATCTAATAATCTATCGATTTCTTCTGAATAATAGTCTGGTGTTACTAAGAAATTAGTGACATATTGGAAATTATCATTAGCTTCTTTTTCTCCGACTTCACTATCAGAATCGTTATAATAAACTCTTAATTCTCTAGCAGCTCCGTCATTATCATTATTTGACTTTGGATTTTCAGGTGTAACCCATTCCAAAATTGCTGATTTACCGGTTGCATCGGCAATCATATAATGGAATGAAGTATTAGCAGAGTCGTGGAAATCATATTGCTTTACCATCTCAATAGCTTCATCAACATTGCTAGCATAATCGAGAACCATTCTCATCATCGTTGTTGAAGTAATATCTGGTTTATCCGTATCTTGATTTGTCGATACGACATCATAACCATCTCCATTCACTTTTTTATTTCCTTGATATGACATATAAATTCCGCAGGCGACACCCTTCTCATTCATGCCATCAATAGGAGCATAAGGTGCCGCAACAGTCAATAATTTATCCATTAAGTCAGTGAGTTCAACCCCATCACTAATTCCTAAGAATTGTAAATCAACACTAGAAATAGAAGAGTAACGACCATTTTCTGGATTAGCATGTAAAATTAATCCAGTAGTTTGAGCAAAATCGTAATTTCTTCCAAAGAGACGATCACCATCTTCGGTAACACAGGTAAATGATGAGCATCCTATATTACTTGTTGGTAAATTAATTTTAAATAATCCTTTTGTGATATTACCAACGATAAAATCGATTAATTCGCTATCGCTTGAAGCTCCGCCTTCTTCCAAATATTTATCGAAATAATATCCGCCTTTAAAATTCATCTCATAAACAGGGCCAGCATTAATATCATAATTAGGCTCTGAAATTTTTTTCAAAGACATAATTGATGAAATTTCATTACCCCAGAGAGCACCAACTGTGATACCTGCAGCGGCAACAATCGCTACAACTGAACATCCCGCGATGATTAATCCTTTAGCCCAAGGTTTCATTTTCTTTTTTTCTTTAACTTCAGCTTGATTCATATTTTCGTTTTCTTTCATAAAAATCCCTCTAAAACATTGCTAATTGTATGTATATCGAATTCAAAAGGCAAGAAAAACAAAACTTTAATTCAAAATTATAGGCGTTTTTTATGCTTTTAACTATAATTTTATATACTAGTGCACATAATTCAATAGCTATTACTTCTAAGAAAATATACTTACAGACATTTTTTTCTTGTCAATATATTCACATTAATTTATATTATATATGCGACTCATTCTTAGATTTGCAAATCTCCGATGCTTATTTCAGAGTGAGTTAAGAAAAAATTGGAGGAAATTTAAAATGGCATTAAGCAAAGAAGTAAAAGCCGAACTCGTCAAACAATTTGGCGCAAACGAAACCGATACTGGTTCAACAAAAGTTCAAATCGCAATTCTCACAAAGAGAATCGCTGCATTAACTGAACACCTTAAAAATCATGGTCAAGATGCGCAAACCAGACGTGGATTATCCATTCTTATCGGTAAGAGAAGAGGTTTACTTGATTACTTATCAAGAACCGATTATGAGGGCTATAAAGCTTTAATTAAAGAACTCGGCATCAGAAAGTAAAAAAATTTAAAACTACTGAGAAATCAGTAGTTTTTTGTTAAATAAGCAAATTGCCATGCTATAATTTTAATATGACAAGTGCACGTTTAAGTAATCAAAAAGGTGATATTAAAACAAAGTATTGCGGATACTCATTTTGGTATTTGATTTTTGGACCACTATATCTAATAGTTAAACTCCGTTTTGTTTTGGCTATATTTATTTTAATTATTTATTACTATTTTTTGCCAATTCCTGGAATGGATTTTATCTCTTCTCACTTATCAAATCTCTTCTCGGGTCAAGCTAAAGAAGCAGTAATTAAATTTTTAATGTTTTTCCGGCAAGACTATATTCGTTGGGGAGGCGTTGCAATAACTATTTTTCTTCAAATATACTTTGCTTTTTCAATTGAAGGATATTTAGTAAAAAAATTCATAAAAAAGAAAAAATATCTACCGATTACTGAAAGAGATGCTAGAATTTTGATTAAAGTTCATGCCGCTAATGAATCAATTCTTCTTTGCGATGAAGCTTTTTCACAAAATATTCCTGTCCAAAACACAAGCCATAAAAAAATTCCTTATTTATTAGACGAAACAAAAAAAACACGGATGGAAATGATAAAGGAAAGCGAAATAGCTCTCAGAATTGAAAATCTTGAACAGCTCTATCAACTAGGTCAGTTAAATAAAGAAGAGTTTGAAATTCAAAGAGCAAAATTATTGAATAAACGATAAAGGATTCAAAACATGATTGATACAATTGCAAAAATTATAACAGGAGTAGTTTTATTAATTATAATATTAGCGTCATTTATTTTATATAAAAAGATGCGTAAAATTAACGCTTCTGCATATCTTTATGTAACGGCGACAGTTTCAATTCTCTGCGCATTCGCCTATATATCATTTGATAAAACTATATTTTTAGTTAGTCACGATTATATATTTTATTATACTGAATTAGGTATATATTTAGGTATTATTGCACTAGGTAATATCATCGTATTGATAGTAAAAAAAGTTTTACAAAAGAAAAAAGATAGCGTTGATAAATGAACTGCTCCTTGTCAAGTAGACAGGAAAAAGTATAAAAATAATTAATTAAAAGTAAATATAATTTGAATAGGAATGATATCTCATAAAATTAGGTGTCATTCCTTTTAAATTGCTTTGAAGTC
>CALVKD010000086.1 GCA_944332525.1 uncultured Bacilli bacterium
CCTGTAAGTCAAGCTGCTGATATTACCGCTTTCGATGCTAATATTGTTCCGGTAGGTGAAGATCAATTACCTATGATTGAACAAACAAGAGAAATTGTTAGAAGTTTTAATAGCTTATATGGCGAAACTTTAGTTGAACCACAAGCATTACTACCAGATAATAATACTTGTAGTAGATTGCCTGGTTTAGATGGAAAAGCAAAAATGAGTAAATCTTTAGGAAATTGTATTTATTTATCTGATGAACCAGAAGTAATTCAAAAGAAAGTTATGAGTATGTTTACTGATCCAGGTCATTTAAGGATAGAGGATCCAGGAAAAGTGGAGGGGAATCCAGTATTTATATATTTAGATGGATTATGTACTGATGAACATTTTAAAAAATATTTACCGGAATATAATAATTTAAATGAATTGAAAGACCATTATCGTCGTGGTGGTTTGGGAGATGTTAAAATCAAAAAGTTTTTGAATTTAATTATCCAAGAAGAATTAGCACCTATTAGAGCTAGAAGAAAACAATATGAACAATATATTCCTGAAGTTTATAAAATATTACAACAAGGTAGTAAACAAGCCAGAATAGTTGCAGCAAGAAAAACGGAAGAAGTAAAAAAGGCGATGGGAATTAATTATTTTGAAGATTTAGATTTGATAAATCAGCATGTCCAAAAATATCAATCTTTGAAAGAAGAAAATGTTCAAAAAAAAAATAGGTAATGTAGAGGAAAATTTATTATAATTTTTCTTTTACTTTTTAGGGGAGAGTTATGATAAAGTCATTAAATGATAATGAATTAAAAATTGCTTATCAAAATCGCAAAATAATAAATAAAAAATATTTATATGAGTTAAGAGATTATAAAATAACGGAGTGTTCAATCATATCTTCAAACTGTATTGGTGGCATGATTTATCATGATTTAGGTTTAAAATTTATGTCACCTACAATTAATTTGTTTTTTAATTGTCATGATTTTGCGTTGTTTGTAAATAATCTAAACTATTATTTGCAACTAACTCCAAAAGAATTTTCTTATGAAAGTTTTCCAGTATTAATGCTAGGAGATATTAAATTATTTTGTCAGCATTATAAAACTTATCAAGAGGCTATTGACGCGTGGGAACGTCGTAAAAAAAGAATAAATTTTTCTGACATTTATATAATAGCAACTGATAGAGATTGTAAAAACATTGAAGATTTAAGATTAATTGATCAAGCACCATATAATAAAACTATATTTGTGTCTGATCCTAATTTAAATTTAAAAAATGGTATATTCATATCTGGATATGAAAATCAAGTGGGTCACTTAGATAGATTTGTTAATGAAAGTGGCTATAGAGAATATGAACAATATTTGTCATTAAAAAAGATATTCAAACGATGTTAGAATATCTTTCTTTTTTTAAAATTAGATCTTCGTATTTTTTTTCAGATGTTAAATGTATAAATATATCATTTGCAACTAATGTAGGATTAGCAAACTTAGACTTATCTATGTTTTTAGGTTTATTAGCCCAATAAGATGTGTTCATAGAGCAAGGAACTATATTAGAAATCATAACAGTGTTATTTGTATATATTGCTTTTAAACATTCAGTGTAACCTCTTAATCCCCATTTTGAAACGGAGTAAATAGCATTTTGATTTCCTTTAAAAGCAACACTACTTAAGATATTCACAATATGTATTTTTTTTGAATTATTGGCTTTTCTAATGGTTAAAATCATATTTGTCAGTTTCATTACACTAATTAAATTTGTATTAATAATTTTGTTAATTTGAGTAAATGCAAAATAAGGATTTTTTTCTATACACGAAAATCCAACATTATTTATTAATAAATCTATATGTATATTATTTTTTGTAATATACTTCTTTATTTTTTTTAAAGTGTTATTTTTATTAAGATTTCCTGTAATAATTTTAAGATTGCTATTGTTGATTTTTTTTAAATTATAGTTGTTTTTTGAAATAGCAATAACGTAAAAATTATGCTTTAAAAATATTTTTACTAATTCTAAACCTAGTCCATTATTTGCTCCAGTTATCACAATCATGTAGAATCTCTCCCTCTGAATTTATTTTAACAAAAAAAACGATATTTGAATATAAAAAGCTACCAGTTATAAAATTATTTTTAGTTTTTTATGAGAAGTAGCTAACGTATTTAGAAAATAAAACATTAAAATTTAGTTTTTTTATAAAATATGTTACAATGATTGCAATAAGAGAAGAGGTGTTAATATGATTAAGCCAGAAAAGTTACAAAGAGGAGATACTGTAGCAATTGTTAGTCTATCTAGCGGTACCGCGGGAGATGAATTATTTCGTCATCGTTATGAACTAGGCAAGAAAAGATTAGAAGAACAATTTGGACTACATGTAGTCACAATGCCTAATGCTTTAAAAGGAAGTGAATACGTGTATCAACATCCTGAAATGAGAGCTAAAGATTTTATGGATGCCATTCAGGATCCAAATATTAAAGCAATTATATGTAATATCGGAGGAGTAG
>CALVKD010000087.1 GCA_944332525.1 uncultured Bacilli bacterium
AAATCAGGAGACCTCTTAATCTCCTCCTTGCAATTAATTCTATTTTATAGAATTTTTGCTCGAATACCCTAGGGTATTCATTGCTTATAAGAAGAATAAAGATATCCTGATCTAATAATAAGAAAAGGCCTTTAGAAATTATTTTTCTAAATAGGCCTTAATTGTTACCAAACTATAATAGAATCAAGATTGATATTGCCATTTTCAACTATTCTTACAGTGTGTGAACCCTCTTCTAAAATATCGCTTAAATAGACAATTTCATAATAAGAGCTATCACCGTTTAAATTAACATTTCCGTATCTAACTCCGTCAATATAGATTTCCATATCGCCATATTGAGATCCGTATTGGCTTAAAATAGCAAACGATGTTCCTTCAAAGGTAAATTCTGCTTCACCTTTACTGACAGTAAATAATCTACCAAATGTTGCAAAAGCTTGTTCTTGCTTCCAGTCACCTAAGTATGTGAAACGATCATCACCTAAGCCGATTTGCTTTCCGTTTTCCCGAGAGTATTGAACAGAGATTGTTCTAAAAGCGATATATTTATATCCGCTGGTATCATAAGTATCTGTTACAACTAATTTATAGTAACGCATGTTGGTATCTGGGAAAGAAACAGTAATATTGCTATTAACCGCTTCGACGTCTTGATATTCACCGATTAAAGCGAGATTATCAACGCTAGTCCCGGCATAGAGCTTAAAGGATTTTGGATAGTATTTTCGTGATGGTTCACCGACAATAGTTAAGGAGTTTGCCTTGAATTCTTCACCTAAATCGATAGTGACCGAGAACGGATTTTCTTCACTAACTGGACTAGTTTTATTTGAATGGATAAAGTTAGTACGAATCATCTTCCTTTTTATCAATAGAGATAGTTAGTGCTTCTGACGAGTTATTAAAATAAAAAGGCATCGTTAATAATAATTGATTATCAACAAACTTAAAATAAGTGTGATAATCAATTTCTTTCCATTGATCTTGATAGTTCTTATAATCATCATTTAATAATGTTGTCAAAATATCTAATAATTTTATATTGTTTAACCCCATGTTTTTCACCTTTATTTAATTATAAATAATTTTATCTATTGCTTCTTTACATTTATAAGATATATCAAATAAGATTTTATGAATAACGCACTTTATTAATAGCTTAAAGTGACATATTAACATCACAAATCTGCAAATATATTCTAGGCATCCAAACTTTTTTCATCCAATAAAAAGTCTTTTAGTCCTAAAATTGTATATCCTTTTTCAGTAGTTCTTGGTTTAATTGTTTTATTCACAATAATAATTTTCTTAAATGAGTCACCTATTCTATCAAATGAATTTGTTTCTTGCTGTAATTTTTCGTTACTAGGAATATCATAAGCTGATTGAATATAGTATTTTTTTCTTCCTAAATTTGCGATAAAATCAACTTCATAATATTTTCTATCTGTTTTTCCATCAATTGTTGTTCTTTGTTCCACTACACCAACGTCAACATTAAAACCGCGGCATCTAAGTTCATTAAAAATAATGTTCTCCATAAGATGTGTTTCTTCGATTTGTCTAAAATCAAGTCGAGCATTTCTTAATCCAACATCTTCAAAATATATCTTAAATGGGGTTGATATATATTTTTTGCCTTTTACATCGTAACGCTTCGCTATTTTAATTATATATGCATCTTGCATATACTCTATATAATTTGAAATAGTCTTATCTGTCAGTGTCTCTTTTTTTAAACTTTTGAAGGTATTTGATAATTTTGATGGATTTACAAAAGATGCAATACCAGAAGCTAATATATCTAATAATTCACTAATTGAGTTATGATTATTTAATTTATATCGATTAATAATATCTCTTAAATAAACATTTTGCATTTGCGTTTTTAAGTACTGTACTTTTTGTGTTTCATCTTTCATCGATACAATCGCAGGAAGACCTCCGTAAACAAAGTAGTAATCCAGCGCTTCATCAAAAGATCCATCATAGCATGAATAAAATTCTGAAAATGATAATGGCATCATATGAATTTCGTCACCACGTCCTGCAAATTCAGTAATAACATCTGTAGATAAGAATTTTGAATTACTACCTATTACATAAATATCAATGTTATTTTTTCTTAAATACGAATTTAAAACAGATTCAAATGCTCCTAAATTTTGAACTTCGTCTAATAAAAGATAATACATTTTATTATCAATTATTTTCGAAGAAATATAATTTGTGAATTTTTGAGTGTCAACTTTTCGTTTCTGCTCTTCAATTTGCAATGCACTTTCCCCAATCAATCCCAAATCAACACTTGAATCAAAAGCAAATTTAATAATATGCGCTTCATCTACTCCTTCACTTATTAAATGAGTGTAGAATAAGTTATTTAATAGATATGATTTACCACATCTTCTTATTCCGGTTATGACCTTTACAAGTCCATTATGTTTTCTAATTATTAATTGATTCAAGTATTTGTCTCTTCTTATTTCCATAATGATTATACTCCAAATTTTTGACATTTATGACAATTTATTTAATTGTTTATACTTAACTTACATTCCTAATAAAATACATTGTTATAGATTTTTAATTATAAGAGATTTTTGTAATAAAAATATACCTTTAAGGTATAAAAAGGAAAATTATAAATTAAATGCACCTTTCGGTGTAAAACTATATTACATTATTGCTTTATTTACCAAAATGATATATTTACAAATAAAATGCCGCGTTGCGCGGCAAGTGAGATAAACATTATTATTTGATATATTCATTTGTAGGGAGAGAAAGGGAATTAATTTATGAATTGGTTTATCAAAGCTTATCTCTAACTTTGATAGCCTTATGTTAAAATAGCTTTGTTAACTTACTTTTAATTTTATTTTAACTGTTTTTAAACTATGAAGGAAAATTAAATGGCAAATAAACAGATCACGGTTAATTGCTATGATTTAACTTTTGATGGTAAAGGCGTAGTCAAATATCAAGATAGAATCGGTTTTGTCGATAATCTTTTGCCTAAAGAAGCATTAATTGAAATAACTTATAAAAAAGAAAGATAGTTTCTGGGTTATATATCAACGAATCCTTATCGTTATTTAAACACGTCAACAAAAAAACCGTGTCGCAAAATTTTGTAACACGGTTTTTTACCATTAAGATATCTTGAAAGCCTGCTGCAACAATGGTAGTCCCCACGAGAAGAATATAATTATCACCGCTGTCAGGAACGCTGCAAGGAGCGCGTAATAGACAATGTTTAGTATCAGCTTCTTCTTTTTCATCGCAACGGTGACCTCAGCACGGTTAGCAAAGCGTATATTATAGATATTGAGTAATATACCGCAGACCACATAGGCCACTATTATCGCGTCTATCAAGATAAGCAACAGCACGTAGACGGGAACACCCTCGCTGTAATTGTCACCTATGCCGGCAACAAGCCTGCTGTTCGCGCAGAAATAGAGTGAGCGGTGAAGGCTGTCGCGCAGCATGCTCTGAACTCCGTTGGAAGAAGTTTCCACAAGAGGATTTGCCATTCCGGTAAGCTGCAAGTTACATCCACCGGCGAGGCAAGCTTCAGACTCAGATGCATTTATAACGTTATAATCCGTTATAACAAAGCCTTCATAACCCCATTCGCCACGCAATACGTTTATGTTTAAGTTATAGTTTGAACGGCAACGAATACTGCCTATCCTTGCCATGCTCGACATAACACCCATGGCACCGCCTTCAGTGAGTGCGTCTTCAAACGGACGTAGATATATTTCCCGTATAGCCTGTTCGCGGCAATAGGTAGCAACTCCACCGTTTGCATCGCGGTTAGTTTCCTGGTCGTTCAGCGCCATATGCTTAGGCACTGCGTTTAGCCCTTTGCTTGCCGCTCCCTTTATCATTGCCACCGACATGGCTCCGCTCATAAATGAATCCTCAGAGAAATACTCATAATTTCTGCCAGAGAATGGCGTGCGGTGAATATTCGTAGCTGGCGCATACCAGCCAGTATAGTTATCCAATATTGCAAGTTCACCGTTAATTACGCCATATTCATATACCAATTCTTCATTATACGTTGCAGCGAGCAATATTTCCGCAGGGCCGACAACGTTATGAACACCCTCTGGGCCGTCATAAACATACGCTGTAGGCTTATTTATGGAAGAAATCGCCGCCGTGCCGTATGCGGATGACTTGTAGATATTGTACATGGTTTCCAAAGAGAGGCTGTTAAGTAGTTCGTCCCATAGTTCATCGTCAAAGTCTAGACCTACCATATCGGCAAGTTTGAGATCAGAGGCAACGCCCGTAGTGATAGCTTCGTAGGAATCTTTTGAATTTGGATTGCCGGAGGCTGCCCATCCGGTAGCTTTAAGCGCCTCTATTATCTCCTGTGATGCCTGCGAGGTCTTTGCCTCACCCGCCGCGTTAGTCGTGTTAGAAACGCCAGACAATATGCCAGTAGCATATTCAAGTCCGTTATTTTCCATCTTAGACCAGTCGCTTCTAGAGAGATATAAGGCGTCCTCAAGAGCAGCAGTGGCAAACTGATTTTCGATTTTGCCCCCGCCTTCACCTGTTGCATATACTTCATCGTCCATTTCTCCGACTTCATGTCCGTAAACAAAGGATGCATCCCCGTTTTCCGTCATGCCGTCGTCCACAGTCTTGCCCTTTTCGGCAAGGATATTGTTGATTGCCTCGTGTGCGTTTTCCGACGCAGTAAAATAGTACTGTCCCGCTTCAAGAATATATGTTCCTGCTCCGAATTGGTCATAGGCACGCATCTCCTCGCCATCGACCTTTATTTCCACCGATTCGCTTGCGCCAGGAGTAAGCTCCTGCGTCTTAGCAAATCCGACGAGCTGAACGGATGATTTTTCAATCTTATTTTCCACATCGTAAGCGGTGTATGGCGACTGCATATACAGTTGAACGACTTCCTTTCCGGCGATTTCGCCGTTGTTCTTTACATCCACTTTAAAAGTAAATTCGTCGTTTTCCGCGTCATAGCTACCACTAAACCCACTCCAGTCGAATTCAGTATACGAGAGACCATAACCGAATGGATATGCAACAACATTTTCATATTTATAATCACCTGCATTGCCCTGGTTTAAAACGACATCTTCGTATCTAGTTTCATAGTACTTATAACCTACATACATACCTTCGGAATAATTGATGTAAGAGTAATAACCACTGCCGTTGGAAGAGGCGTCTATCATATTCCCGTTAGAGTCTACAAAGCGGTAATCGCCGAAATTCTGCATTGCAGGCGCTGACAGATTGTCGTACACATATGTATCGACAAGTTTACCGGAAAAATTTGCATCACCTGATATAAGTTTGCACAGAGCATTTATTCCACCGGTTCCTGTGCCTGTTCCAGGCGCCCATATTACCGCATCAACATCGTATTCGTTTAAAAAGTCCATCTGCATAGGATTAGCCGAATGTAAAAGCACGATCACCTTTTTAAATCCAGCATCGTTTACGGCTTGAAGCATATCCTTTTCATTCTTGGAAAGTTCCAAATAATGTTCATCAGCTGAACCGCCGAATCTGTCCATATTCCTTGGTAGGTCAGCTCCTTCGCCACTACTGCGGGAGATGACTACAATGGCAGCGTCATTATATTTTGCGTAGCTATTCTTTACCTCATCTGTATATTCGCTCTGAGGCACTTCATCTATTTTCCATGATCCAGGGGAAGAACCATCACCCTTGTTGTCACCTATACCCCAGTCGGTATGGCTTGAACGGTTATAAAAGGCGCGCAACGTTCCATTCACTTCAAAGCCGTAATCTTCGAGAGCATTAGCAAAAACAGCGTCTTTCGCCGTCTTTATCTTATCAAGCGTCATCCACAATGTTGAACTCATTCCGAATACGCTTACGGCCTCACTCTCCTTATTCAAAGGTAGAGCACCGTCGTTTTTTAAAAGTACGGCGCCTTCCTCTACCACTCTTTCATTCATATCTGTGGTAAAGTCATTCAACGCCTCTTCCATGCTGTCATAATTAGATTGTCCCATACTCGTAGTTTCACCCACTTTGCCAAACTGTGTCACAAGTATGTTGTTATAAGACGCCGCAATACAGTTGAGAACCATAAGTATCGCCAAGGCCACTCCGCAGGCTGCAGATACTATGCTGAGCCGTATTTTCTGTTTTTTATTCATATAAACCTGCCATTAATTTTATTTCAAACTCTCAAGAGCGCTTATATCGTTACAAGTAAAGGTAATGCTTTTATCACCTAGGAAAGAAGCCGTATATACAATGGTGGTGACGCCGTCGACCGTAGTAGAAGTTATCTTTTCGGAAGGATTGCTCACACTAGTCATGGTAATGACTCCACCCTCAATTGTCCAAGTATAATCAAAATTCATTGCGCCATTATAAGCAGAGAGCAAAGCAGTTCCATCAGCATAGAATTCTATACTGTTTCCTTCCCCTCCATCAAACGTGACAATTGCTTCCTTTTCAGGGTCATCTGGCGTATCGGTGCCGCTGGAACCAGCGTTCTCATCTACAAACGCTTTCCATGCGTCTACGGTATCGTATTCTGGCTCTTCCGTACCAATGAAATCTATTGTGCGTGAGTAGCCACCCGCAAAGAGGAACTTATATTCCCAATTGAAAGTCCCATCGCTTTCGGCATATAGGGTGACTTCGTTAAACCCTGCGGAAGTATCATCCGTTGACGCAGTAAAAGTAACAAGTCCGTCGCGGTCAGTCGCCGATTCCCATTCAAGCTCTATCTCCGTATATGTAACATTTTTGTTAAACCATTGTGCATGATATATAACGCCGCTTCCATCGCTCATCATATTGCCAAGAAAATAAAAATCAAATCCGTTGTTGATCAGTTCGTGATACGCTCCGTTAAACTGCCACTCTATGGTAGTTTCCGAAGGATTTTTGCCAGAGCTATCGCTGCTGGAATTATTGTCGCTGCAACTGGTAAGCAGCGTCGCCGCACTACAAAGAGCGCACACGCCAGCAAGGCATGCTAAAAGTTTCTTTTTCATAAAATTACCTCCTGCGCGCAAAAAATGCGCAAAACTTTTATTCGGAAGCTATATATAACTAACAGACTTCACTTGAATTTATGTACATTATTTTCTGTTGTACGTTCTTTTCTGCTTCCACCCGTATTCTAACATCTGCATTCCAAATAAAAAGACCCGCCGCAAATCTGGTAGGCCTCTTCGCATATCGTGTAATTTTATCTCATATTTTCACAATGGGAATAAGTACCGTCACATAAAACGCGCCGCCTTCAGCACGGACGGAGAATTCGCCGTCATACTTTTCCACTATCCGCTGCATATTCTTCATCCCGTAGCCGTGCATAGCTTTGTCCGGTTTGGAAGTTCTCATACCCACATACACTTTTTCGTCGCCATCATAGTAGTTGGAAACTTCAATAAAAACAAATGCTCCACTTCTTTTAAGCGTAAAACTTGTATAGCGCTTCTGCTCCTCTTTTCCAGTAAGATATTCTGCGGCATTATCGAAGGCATTTCCCAAAAGGGAATACAAATCATAATTCTTAATAAAAGAAAGGTCGCAACTTTCGGTAAAACATTCAAAGCGTATGCACTTTGCTCTAAACTTGTTTTCGGCATCTGAAAGTATGGTGTCCAATGCAGGATTTCCTGTGTTGAAACTGTTTTCATACATATTTGCTACGTCTTCGAGTTTAGATGTAAGTTCAGCACTTACTCCTAAATTCTTTGCGGCGCGAAGTATATACTTTATGTCGTGCACCTGCGTTTTCATATTATCCATATTCTGTTTCAGTTGTTCAAACTGCCGTCGCTCTTTTTCAAGCAGGGCGGCAGAAATTATAGTCTCCGTCCTCTCGCGGTTGCGCCTAGCCACGCGCACGGACTGATAAAGCATAAACAGCAGAAACGATAATTCCAAAATACTTAAAACGAGCTTACAATTTCTGCTCTCAAAAAAATTGTTGACCAGTACCTGAAGAATTTCAAAAAGCATAAATGACAAAACGAATAAAATGAGCGTTGTGCCATCCTGGTCGGCAACTTCTTCTATTGTAGCTTTGCGAATGAAAAAGAACCAAACTATTGCCGCCGTCAACGCGAAGCTCAAATAGGTAATAGCCCTCTCGAAAAAAATTTCATCGTCGAGTGGAGTAAAGCTGACAATTATCCCCGCAAACACGCTTGACCAGCGCCAAAAAATTATAGAAAGCGCAAGAGTATACGTTAAGCGCAGCATCCTTATACGATATACAAAAGCAAAGAAATAGAGGGGAAGAGCACTAAGCAAAAATTTTATCACACCGAAAGCTGCAAAAAAGCGGGGTGTATTAAGAAATATTAATGCCGAAACGGCGGTCTGCCACACAGTTCCCAAGACAAGCAACAATGTAAGATTACGCCAATAATTCTGCTTTTTTTCGCACTTGCGGAGCATAAGCCACACTAAGAAAAAACATTCCCAGTAGTAAGGAATATAGACTAAGAGTTCATATAAAAATATCATTTATACCTTTCCACGAGTGAAATATGACGAAAGTTTTTGCATTACTTCCTTTTTTCTCAAACGACTGACGGGGATCTTTGAGCCGTCGACAAGGGTGAGTTCCTCCCCACTGCAACTTTCCACATATTTTATATTTACGATATAACTTTGATAGCAGCGCACAAAACTTTGTTGCGGCAGTAATTTTTCGCATGCTGTGAGCGTGCCAGAATAAGTCACTTCCTTATCAGAAAGGTGGAACGTGATACGGTGCGCCTCTGCATCGATAAACAAAATTCGAATCAAACTTATCCGCTCGAAGCCACCTGCTGTAGAAATGGTTATATAATCGTCACGGTTGACCTTTATATTTTTGATAAGTTTTGTCAGTAGCGCGGAAAGTTTATAATAGTTTACAGGTTTTACGATAAAATCAGCCGCTGAAACGGAATACCCCTTTATGGCGAGATGAGCAAAGTTTGTAACAAACACCAGCGCAACGCTCGAATCGCGAGTTCTCAACTTTTCGCTTGCAAGTACGCCATTTATATCAGGAAGTTCTATATCCATAAATATTATATCCGCATCCGTCTTGTATTCGTTCAGAAAAATTAGCGCGCTGATATATCGCTTGATTGAAAATACTTCTCCGCTCTGCTCCGAATATCTGTGAATAGCGTTCGCAAGATATTTATAATCTTCTTCCGAATCTTCTATTATAATTATATTGACCATTTCATTTTCCTATCCGATAATAGTCTAGCACAAAAATAATATTCTTGGAATTATTATTTTATATAAATCTTTTTTTAAAGCTTATCTCTAACTTTGATAGTCTTATGTTAAAATAGCTTTGTTGATTTACTTTTAATTTTATTTTAGCTGTTTTTAAATTATGGAGGAAAATTAAATGGCAAATAAACAGGTCACGGTTAATTGCTATGATTTAACTTTTGACGGCAAAGGTGTGGTTAAATATCAAGATAAAATTGGTTTTATCGATAATCTCTTGCTTGAAGAAGAGGCATTAATTGAAATAACTTATGAAAAGAAAGATAGCTTTTTTGGTAAAGTTATCTCTAAAAAACAATCTAAAAAGCTACGGTAAAAAATTAAATATTAATAAATATGAAAATTATTTAGATTTTAATTAATTCGATAATTGTTTGTTAAGTAAAAATAAACACTGTATTTACTATCTAAATCAATTGTTTCACCTAATTGATTATATGCTTTTAATGTAATTATAAGTGAATATTTAACTTCATCTAACCCATTAGTTTGATAGATATTATTTTCGTCATAACAATACTCTTCGTTATCTAAATATATTGCAGTTAACTTTGGTAAATTAAATGTAGCATGCTAATTCTCATTCTTTCTTATTAAAAATTTATCATTCACCATATTTAATCGTTTAGATAATTGCCTTTGAATTATATACAGGACATTTACGAATCTTTTTACAAAAACTCCAAATATTTTAATTTTTGTAAGATATATCATCTAAGACAAAAATATATCAACTTTTCCTAACAAAAAATCAATTATATTTATATGAGTTATACCATTTCTCGACATATCCATTCTATCTAGACTGAAAACATATTTAGGTGAAGCATCCTTTATAGGGGAAAACTCTCCAAATTTCCTAGTGATGGTCTCTTCGCTTTCCATTATATATGCCACTTGAATAAAGCACTTTTTACCATTTTTACAAGCGACAAAATCAACTTTGCCTTTATAAGTTTTGCCAATATATAATTCATAACCACGCGATAATAATTCTATGCAAATCACGTTTTCTAAAAATTTTCCCCTATCATAAAAATTTGAATCGACATTGATAATTCTCATTCCATTATCAATCGCATAATACTTTGGATTAGAGGATAATATTTTTTTCCCGCTGATATTATATCTATAAATAGGTTTAATCAAAAAGGCTTTTTCTAATTTATCAAGATAGTTATAAATAGTTCTTAAATTACAATATTCTTTGCCGCCATTATTACTTTTTAGATAATTGTATATAGCTTCAGGATTAAAATCACTACCAGCATTAACTAAAACATATTTAGCAATTTTCAAAAATTTTGTCTTTTCTATTTCAACATCCCTAGTAAAAATATCTTTAACACAGATATTGTTATATAATTCATTTAAATATAATTTAACATCATCTTTAGATGTCAGATTAAATCTAAACGGATATCCACCTAATTCTAAATAATCATAAAAGGCATTATCAATCATGGTATTTTGCTTTTCTCTAAATTTTTCGCTTTCATAAAAAGAAAACGGGTAAATAGAAAATTCAATTATTCTTCCAGTTAAGACAGTTGATATTTCGGCAGACAACATTTTAGAATTAGAGCCAGTAATAAAAATTGAGCAATCAAATGATACCCTAAAAGAATTTATAGTTTTTTCAAACATTTTTACTTCTTGAATTTCATCAAAAAATAAATACATCTTACCTGGAGAAATTTTGCTTTTTATATAATTATTCAAAGAGATATAATCTTTTATATCTGAATAATCAAGATTTTCAAAATATATAGATGATATTAGACTCTTTAATACCTTTTTCCTTTAAGTCTTTAATTATTAATTCAATAATTTTTGATTTACCTGCTCTTCTAGAACCAGTCAATACCTTAATTATATCTAAGTCATAAAAAGGACGAATTTTATCTAGGTAGCGTTCACGCGATATAAGCATCAAATCATCTCTCTTATATATTACAAATTTTCTTTCAAAAATTCAAAATTTTCTTAGTTTTTGTAAGATAAATGCAATTAGTTTTTTTGCCTAACTATTAAAAAAAGATAAAAACAGCTAAGATTTTTATCTTTTACTAAAAAAATAAACACTAAAAGCCTGCAATTATTTTATCATGCCTAATTCTTTCATTTTTTCTTCTCTAAGTTGAGATAACGTCTTCTTTTCATTAACTCTTCTCATCAAAGCGTAACTTTGAATTGCAACCCATCCAGTCACTTTACATCCAAAAGCATTTAAAGACATTATCTCACCATTATATTCAACATGCTTATAATCGACAATTGTCGCTACTTCGTTAGGATGAGAAATAACACAAATTTTATCGCCAATATTAATAATACCTTGTTTTATCATCCAATCTAATTTAGGCAACGAAGTGCGTTTAACTCTAATTTCTTCAGCTTCTTCTTCCTTTATTTGTTCAGCAGAACTAGATGATACTAAGCTAGATCTATTTTCGAGAGATTAATTAATCGAAGAAGTTGATTCACATCCAACGCACATTAACGATGTAACTAAGGTCGTTAACAAAACAGTTAATAATTTTTCATAATATACCCATGACACAATGTTATTTATTACATTTAAATTATATAAAATATGTTATTTTTTATTCAATGAACTTTTATCGTTCCTTAAACAAGAAATGTGTATATATTTTTTAGATTACTTTACTATTGTTATGCTAATAAAATATTAATTTAAAGCAATTAAAACAATTGTCAAAATAACAACTGCAATGTTTAAACAAACTAAAATTATTTTAGTACTTTTTTCTATATTTAACCTGAAGAATAGAACAAAGCCAAAAATCACTGTTGAAATCGGTTGAGTGCAAGTGCATAACAATCCTAAGAAAAACACTTTCCAATTATGATTGCTGCTCTCTTCATTATATGTATATATTTGTCCATCGTCCCAAGAATTACCATAGTTCTTATATTCTATATATGTTCTATCTTTTGAATGATCAACGACAAATCCACTTATTTTATGTATAGCTATAATATAATAGATAAGGCTACCTAGATAAAAAAACATTGGAAAAATAAACATATACTCATTGCCCATCAAAAAATCAATTTGCTCTTTCGGTAACCCACCTAAAACAACAAGAGCAAATAAGCATGACATGGCTAAAAAGATTAAATAAAATAATATTATCCAAAAATTACCTTTAACATTATTCTTCATAAATATCACCTATTTTTATACTAACATAATTATATTTTTTATAACAACACGAAAAAACGAAATATAAATCTAATATTTGTTAAAAAAGTGAATTATATAATGAGTAAAATCGACATTATATAATTAAAATATTCAAAAAATCTTTTAATATAAAACGCAAAAAGATTATATAGACTCTTTTGAATCATCGCTTTATTATTTCTAATAATTGATTCAGGACATGTTTCATTATGCATATTAACAAAATATCTTATTGATTGAACCTTTTCATCTAATTTTAAATTTGATTTTGGATTGATAAAACATCAATAAAATAATTAGAATTTGGAATTTTATTAGCGATTTTATAAAGTTCTAAAATGGCTGCTGCCCCTTCATAACCATTCTTAACATAGCTTTTTGTAATTGATGAAATATTATTAAAAACCTCAACAAATTTTTTATAATGAGCAACATCAAATACATCACTTAATGAAATATCTAAATCAGAAGCTATTTCTTTAAAGAATAAAGGATTAACCATTGTTGTTGGTAAAACTACTTTATCATCGCATTCAGATAAATATTTTTCATAGATACTTAAATGGTCTTTTTTCGTTAAAAGATTAATTTCATCAATTTTATTTTCTTGTTTTTGAAAATTATATTTTTTTAAGGAAAATAAATCTACATTAGAAACAATTGAAAGGCATTGTAAAAAGCGATACAAAACTTTATATGTTTGATTAGTCACAAGAGGTGGAACATCAATATATAAGGTATGGTTACTTCTTTTTACATTGAATCTAGAACATATCTGATCAATTAAATCATCATATACTGCAACGACATCTATTTCGCCTTCTAAATAGTCATAAGTGTTTCCTAAGTCAGAAACTAAATACGAATCATATTCATTTTTATCGATAGATATAGTTAATGCTTCTGATGAGTTATTAAAATAAAGAGGAACCGTTAATAATAATTGCTTATCTACAAACTTAAAATAAGTGTGATAATCAATTTCTTGCCATTGATCTTGATAGTTCTTATAATCATCATTTAATAATATTTCCAAAATATCTAATAATTTTATATTGTTTAATCCCATGTTTTTCACCTATACTTTTATTATAAGTATTTTTATGAGTATTGCTAATAATTTGGTAACAAGAAACAATAATACATATAAACTTAAAATAAATGTATAAGTCGTTAGATTGATTTATAATTATCATAGTGAAAGAAAGACTAAAGGACATAACTATGTTTGAAACATTAAAAGAACTCGATGAAGAATTATGGAAACGTTATAAGACACTAGAAAGAAACATTAGAAGTCAAAGTAATTCATTTTATGACGCCTATCTTTCACTTGTTGAATCTTCATTAAAATATATGCTCCAAACTAATAATATCTATTACGATGATACTAGAACTTGTGGCTACATTATAAAAACCAAGGATGTAAATGAATTCTTACTTGAACAGTTAAAGCTTAATCAAAGTACCTATGATAAGTTAATTGACTACATTAAAAAGAGTAACGACCACAAACATAAAAAAGAGAAAAACGTATCATTAGAAACTATTATTAATCATCAAAAAATCTATTTTAATTTTATGGAATCATATTTCAAATACATAAACAAACAATTTAATGAGACATTTTCTGAAGAATATTACCTTCAAATATTCGGTATAACACTAAGAGAAAATAACCAATATCGCATAACAATTAAAAATCTTAAAGATGAATTAAAAGAAGTTGTTGATTCTAAAAATTTGTCAGATGAAGATCTTGCAAAATACAAAAAATTATTATCTATTAACAAAATTAATTTACTTTCATTAGAAGAGCAAAACGATGAACTGCAAAAGCAAATACAGACATTACAAGAAATTAAGCTGAATTCTTTAGAGATAAAATTAAACAAAGCCTTATCCATGCTATCCGATTTAAAAGATTATGTTGCGGAAAATCGAATTGCCAACTCTTTGATTTATAAAATCATCTGCGGTAAAGAAATTACCAAAGATTTAATCCAACAAGAAAAGGAAAAATTGTATAACAAATAAGAATTATGGATGAAAACGATAAAAGTGTCATAGATTATCTAAAAGAACAAAACAAAAAAATCGATGAATTAAACGATAGAATTTCTTCTTTGGATAATGGTAAAAAAGCTAAAAATAATTTATCAGAAAGCGACAAACTCAAGTTTCGTGGCTTTTTGATTTTGTCTGATAAATTTTATATATCAAACTTAGATGACACTTCATTTTATAAGAAAAAAATTATAGCGATAATAACTATTTCATTATGCTTAATGATCAATTTTGCTAACACAGTTTTTTCCACAATATTTTATACATATTACGTAACTTGGTCATTTTTAGAAAATTTATTTTTTATAGTTTTATTAGTATATTTATGGCGTTTCATTAATCTTGCAAAAACTAATGAAATGCTCGATTTCAAGCGAAAAACAGTTTTCTCAGCAGTAACAATTGATCCAAAAGTATATATATTTAATAATGGCGAAAAAGTATTATTTAAAATTATTAGAATTATCAGCTATATCGGTTCGTTTTTAAGCATTGTTGGAATATACGCGCTAAATCAAATTAAATGGGAACGTGCCATTATAACTTTGCTTGAAATATCATTAGTTGTTTTAACTTTTTTAAGTGCATTATTTCTAAAAAGATTTTATCGATCCTATAGTTTAATTTTATTTTCTGGAATTGAAAACAAAGTAAAAATCAAACGTTATTTTGATGTAAATCTCATGGAATGGATAAAAGAGGAAAAACAAAAAGATTAGAATGATATTACTATGCAAATATCGATTCTAATCTTATTTTTTATCTAACTATATTTGTTTCAGAATAGTTAACATTCATCTTCTTACGTTCTGAATAAACTAAATCTTCAAGTTGCTTTCCAAAATCACGATATCCTTTAATTTTTGAAATTGTAATTCTTCTAGATGAAGAATCCGAAGAAGCAACACGAATATTACCAACTCCACAGATAAGATTACCTAAAGTTCTTTCATAACCGATATCATTTATTTTAAAAAGTTTTATTTTTTCTTCACGTTGGCTTAATAAGCCCGTATTAACAACCAATTCATAATAATCAAAATTTTTAATTATGCTATATTTAGTGAAACGAATTGGAAACCATAAAAAGCATTTTCTTGCTTCAAGAATAACTTCACTCATAATATACCTCCATAAAACAATTTTTTTATATCACTCAAAATTTCAGCCGTCAAGGTAAAAAAAATACCTAAATATCATTAGCCTTTAGGCTAAAAAATTTTTAAAATTTGCTATAATAAATTTGTTCATTTATCCACTCCGGAGCAATAAGCGCAAGCTCGCAAAGGAGGATAAGGTTAAATGACACAGCCAGTGACCTTACAAGAAAAGATTGGTCGCAACTTAAAAGAACTTCTAAGACAAAGGCATTTAACTCAAGAAAAATTTGCCGAGTATTGCTCAGTTGAAGCCAGAACAGTAAGAAAGTGGATTCAAAAGGGAATTGATAAAATTTCAGTTGTTGAGCAAATCGCTATTGTTTTAGAAATTGGCATTAAAGATGTTATGATGCTCTAGCTCATAGCATCTTTTTTTAGGATTTTTTTTGACCTATTCATCAATAGAGCCATGATTTAATCTATGCATGATAATCTAAAAAACTGGTTATTCTATGTATTTTTGAAAATATTACAGACTAATATGTTAACTGGCGGTTTATGGTTATTTACATGTTTTAGATGCATAATTATATAAATGCATTATTGATTGGGGGTACTTATCGTATTATGAGCCTTGGTGAAAAAATTATTTATCTTCGCAAAGAGAAAAAATTGTCTCAAGAATCTCTAGCTGAAATACTTAATGTTTCACGACAAACAATATACAAATGGGAATGCAATTTATCATGGCCAAGTAAAACCAATCTTGATAAATTAGTAAAAATTTTTGATGTTTCATACGATTTTTTATTATCAGATGATATTGATTGTTGATATTTAAAAGGAGATAGAAAAATGAAAAGAAAAAATATAATGATCTTAAGTTTAGCCGTATTACTGTTTTCTTGTGGAGGTCAAAGCACAACTTCTTTTCAACAAAGTTCGACAGCCTCTAGCATAACCAGCACTACTAGTTCAGCAATCTCAAATAATGCTTCAAGTGAAGCGAAGTTGCTTGAATTTGAAAACTTATTATTTGAAGATGAAACTATTGTATATGATGGAAACTTCCACTCTTTAGTTGTTGAAAACGTTATCGAAGGTGCAAAAGTAACTTATAGCAACGAAAATTCTTTTAAAGACGTTGGTAAATATGCGATTGATGCAACAATATCTAAGGAAGGATATGTTACTAAAACATTAACAGCGACATTAAGCATTATTAAAGCCGATTTTGAAGGAATTAGTTTCAAAGATGTAACAATTGAATACGATGGAAATCCTCATCTAGTAACAATAACAGGCAACTTACCTCAAGGTTCCACCGTGAAATATAAATGCCTTGAAGATGAATCAATTACTAATTCGATTCAAGAACCAGGCCAATATACAATTCAAGCCACGATTGAAAATAAAAACTATAATACATTAGTGTTAACTTGCCAGGCGACTATCAAAGCCAAGGAAGAAGAGCGTTTTATAACTTACTATGGCGGAAAGATCTATTTTCAAAACGCATTAGATAAGGATCGCTTATACACCTATGATTCAACCGGTGTTACTAAAGTCAATAACAACAAAGCTCAGTATTTCACAAGCGTAGGCAATTATTTATATTATAGGAGTGATTCATTACTCTCTCCATCTATTGTTAGAATTGATGGTGTTAGCACTAAAGCTGTGCAAATCGTTTCAGCTAATGCTGAATACATTATTAGTGATGGAACAAATTTGTATTATGCAATTAATTCTCTGCTAGGGAAAAATAATGGTATTTATCGGTTATCAATTGAGAATGATGTTGTAGTTACCAAAAGAATTTACGATGGCAAAGCTTATTATTTACAATGCTTAGGCGATAAAATATATTTTGCAGATGGAAAGAATTCAAAGAAATTATTCTTCCATCACCAAAGATAGCGAAAATATTCAATCACCGACATTGGTAATTGATGAAAAAATTAATAACTTAGTCGCTGGAAATGGAGTTCTATATTTTACTATCAATAATCTTACCGGTGATTATATAGCTAAATATAATATTGCAAACAGTAAATTAACAAAATTAACATCTGATGCTGGAGAATACTTAACTCTTGTTGGAGATGATTTATATTATGTTAATGTCGATTTAGTTAATTCGACTTTAATCGGTAAAGGAATATATAAAGTTTCAACATTATTGAGTAACGATTCATCTTTACCAGGAACCAAGGTAATTTCTGATACTGAGGAAGAATATGAATTAAGCTCTTTATATTACTTTAATGGAAATTTATATTTCTATCGTACTTTTGATAAAAAGTTATATTCTTGTGATATTCAAACTGGGAAAGTAATAGATCTATTAAGTGACTTCGTTATTCCTGAAGAACGTAATTTATTAGCTAGCAAAGGTGCAGTTGCCACTTATAAAGATAGTATTTATTATCAAAACCAATACGATGATGGAAATTTATATTGCTATAACACTGAAACTGGAGAGAATGTAAGAGTAGTTTCTAGTAGTGTTGATGACCTATATATTTATAAAAATTATCTATATTACCGTCAAGTATCATATTTTATCAATAAGGATTTATATCGTCTCGACATCGAAAATGGTGGAGAACCTGAATTAATTTCCGAAGACGATTGCGGCGAATTAGAGATTTATAACGATAAAATTTATTACGTTAATTATACTGGTTCAAACACTTTAAATAGTATGAATTTGGATGGCAGTAACAATCAGGTTATTTACGATGAAGAAACCTATAATTTAAGAGTTCATGACGGTAAGCTTTATTTTATTCAAGATTCTGGATTATATAATCATGGCTACTTATATTCACTAGATCTAAGTACTTCTGATGCTGAACCAATCAAATATGAAGATTGCCGGACATCGTATTTTGAATTCTTAGGTGATAAAATCTATTTTAGAAGACTGTACGGAATAGGTTATACGAGCAAATGCTTGTCTAGTTTTGATATAACAACTAATGAAGTTAAAGACATTTATGATAATGACTGCGATCCGACATCATTTACTATAGTCGGCAATGAAATTTATTACTTTAACGATGTTATTGGTGACTATTCAATAAGTAAATTCGACTTAAAAACTAATCAAAATACCATAGTAGCAGATAATACATACGCCTATAATTTAACTTATTTAAATAATAAAATATATTATTACAGTTATGGTAACGGAGGTGTTGTAGGAGATGGTCACTTCTATGAAATGACGTTATCAGGTATATCAACTCGTATCGATATTAAATAAAAAATAAAGGACTATTCAGTTATTAAATGAATAGTCCTTTTTAGTTAATATTATATATTTTTAATTATACGGAATTTAGCAATTACAATTTAATAAAATAATGTTACACTGTGATTATCAAAACAAGGTGAAGTAGTAAATTATTAATAGTTATGGCAAGGTGTTTATTTAATAGTAGCTTTCAAAAATTTTTAAATCTCAATGAAAATTTAATATTTGGTGAATTATGTAATAATTATCATGGTGATGCTTTAACAACCACAAGAGAGGCTTGGAAAGCGGAAATATCTATCATGAAAAATGTTATATCAAGATTAGATATAAATGATGGTCAAGTCATTTTTGAATATGACATTCCGCGTTTAGGCAAAAGAATAGATGTCGTTTTACTTGTTAACGGCATTATCTTTTGTTTAGAATTCAAAGTTGGTGAAAATAAAATATTAGAAGCAGATATCGATCAAACTCTTGATTATGCCTTAGATTTAAAAAACTTCCATAAATACAGCGAAGATAAAATTATTGTTCCGATTCTAATAGCTACAAAATATAAAAAATTATCAACTGAGATCAATATGTCTGTTTATGATGATAAAGTAGTTAATCCTCTAATAACCGGCGAAAATAATCTTATTGATTTAATTAAGAATGTTTTAACATCATTTCCTAATCAATCATCAATTAATCCAAACTGGATTATAAGTCCTTATTCACCTACCCCAACAATTATTGAGGCCGCGCGGACTTTATATCAAAACCATTCTGTGGAAAATATTACTCGTCATGAAGCCGATAATGTTTCGACAGATAAAACAATTTCATATATATTAGATGTGATCAAAGAAAGCAAAGCAAATGGTGATAAAAGCATTTGCTTTGTAACTGGTGTCCCAGGAGCCGGAAAAACTCTTGTCGGATTAGAGGTCGCTATAAAGCAAACATATCAGGATAATGATAAGCCTAGTGAAGATGATGGAGCCGTTTATTTATCTGGAAACGGACCTCTTGTTGCAGTATTAACTGAGGCTTTAGCTCAAGACAACTATAAAAAATGCCAAGCTAAGCATCAGCCAAAAAAGTTATCTGATTCACGACGTGAAGTTAGTAAATCCATTCAAATGATTCATAGATACCGGGATAACATGCTTGCTAAAATCAAAAATCCTGTAGAAAATGGTGTTCTTGAAATTGATCCATCTAAAGCAGTTAAGCAAAAAAATAGCGGCTTTGGTGAAGTTGAACATGTAGCAATTTTTGATGAGGCTCAACGATCTTGGACACATAAACGGCTTGCAGATTATTTAAAACGAGGTGGGACATATGGAAATAAGCTGAAAGTAGCTAATTTTCCAATGTCTGAAGCAGCCTTTTTAATTTGGTCACTTGATCAAAGAGAAGACTGGGCAACAATTGTTTGTTTAGTTGGAGGAGGTCAAGAGATAAATACCGGAGAAGCTGGTATAGCAGAATGGATAAAAGCTTTGAATGAACAGTTTACTAATTGGAAAGTCTATATATCACCAAATCTGACCCAACCAGAATACGCGGAAGGTAAAATAAAAGAACTTTTAGCTAATAATAGAAATGTAAAATATTCTGATTGTTTGCATCTATCTGTATCTCTTAGATCTTTTAGAGCTGAAAAATTATCTGCTTTTGTACATGCATTATTATCTTTCGATATAAAAGCAAAAGACTTATATAAAGAAATAAAAGAAAAATATCCAATTGTTTTAACAAGAGACATAGCAAAAGCTAAAAAATGGTTACATGACAAAGTAAGAGGAACTGAACGTACAGGCGTGTTAATAACTAAAGAATCAGCAAGGTATAAACCATTAGGCATACATGTTTTGCCATCAGGTGATCTTAATGCAGTACACTGGTTCTTGGAAGATAAACTTGATACACGTTCTTCAAATTATTTAGAAGATGCTGCTACAGAAATTCAAGTACAAGGTCTAGAGCTTGATTATACCTGCATTCTTTGGGATGCTGATATGCGTTATGAGAATGGGAAATGGAAATTTTTTCGTTTTAATGGTCAAACTAAATGGGTCGAGCAAAAAGGTGAAAGCGAAAATCAAAAAGAATTGATGCAGTATATGTTAAACGCCTATCGAGTATTACTTACAAGAGCAAGATTAGGTATGATTATCTGTGTACCATATGGAAACAATAATAAAAATACCAATGGCTTTTGGGAAGATAATACGCGTTTACCTTACTTTTATGATGGAACATATAGCTATCTTAAAAGTTTAGGAATTGAAGAAATTTAAAAATCTATCATATATGCGAAAATATTCAATTTTAGCAATTCATGATATGAATTATTTTTCCAATTAAGAGATTTTTTTGTGTATTTGTCAGAATAGTTTTTGTCTGCACTCCCAAAACCGCAATTTCTAATTGACAATTACATCTATCAAATAGATGGCTTTTATTTAATATATTATTTGTACGAAGGAAAGTTTCAAATAGTTTTTTATTTAAAAACCACATTTATGAGTTGATTTTGTGTTTTCATCGGTAATCGTTAAATCGTTTTGCTTAATATATAATTCAAGGGCATCTTGGATCGTTTCAATATAATTGACAATTACAATATATTCTTTGAACGAATTATATTATACACGTCAATAACACCTCCTGAAAATGAATTAAACAAAGTTTAGTCAAAAAAAAAAAAAAAAAAAAAAAAAAAAATTTTAATTAAAATTTTTTTTTGAAAAAAAAAAAAATACTATTTTAAAATTTGGAAAAAAAAAAAAATATTAAATTTTTAATTAATTAAATAAAATTTAAATTTAAATTAATTTTAAATAAAAAA
>CALVKD010000088.1 GCA_944332525.1 uncultured Bacilli bacterium
ATTGAATTGAAACATTGGCTTAACTCAAAATTTCAATGATCGATCTTACTTTTTGCAAAATATTGTAATCAATAATCAATTTTTTCTTTTAATAAGTTAGTATTATTTTGATATAATAATTTTCGCGCCTCCTTGTTGGAATTTGATAATCTTGAGGCACTTACTAATGGAACCCTTGAGTTAATTAAATAATGACATTTATCAAGAAGGGAAATGGAATAAATGAAAAAAATTAAAATTATTTCTTGGTTTAATTTTGCGTTACTTTATATCTATGCTTGTTTATTAGTAGCAATTATTGTTTTTGCAAGTATAAATGTTGAAAAAAATCCATCCAGTACTAATACTATTCAAATATTGCTTCTAACATGCTTAGGAATTATTGGAATCATCTTAGTGCTAGGATTTACTAATTTAATTTTATGTGTTAAACATTCTAATGAAATAATTGATGGAAATATGTTGAAAACTTCTCTTAAAATTAAGTTAGGATTGATTCCGTTTTTTGTTATTAACTTTATCTTTTGGGGGATATTTTGGCTTGGAACTTTTAACGTATTTTTAATCCTTCTGGCTCCTATTGTATGGATAGTTTCCATAATTACAACTTATTTATTTTTCTTAGTACAAGGAACACCTAATGTTGTTTTCTTGGTAAAAAAATTCTCTTTGACTAAAGAGATTATTTATCTTATTTATGCAATTTTACACTTTATCTATATAGTTGATATTATAGGAGCTTTATTCATTTATCAAAAAGAAAAAAGATTGAATCCGCAAAATATTAGTTCGACCATATCAAAATAGATAGTCAAAGCCATTAAAGATATAGTCTATTTCTCAATAGAAGTTAAGATTTTTTGTTTTAAAATAAACTGTTTTATTTGAATTTTACTTTAAAATTATATAATATTATAGTAACAACGTAGTTAGTAACAACGTAGTTAGTAATGGAGTCTATATGTTAAACAAATTATATGGAAGAAAAAAAGAACTAGAATTACTCAATAAACGTTTTGAAAGCGATAAATTTGAATTTGGATATATTTATGGACAACGCCGCATTGGAAAAAGCTCACTTTTAGCAATGTTTACCGAGAATAAAAAGAGTTTAAATTTTTATGCAAGCGACTCTACGGACATAGATATAAGAAAATCTTTTTCTAGTACTTTGCTTGAAGCACTAGGATATTCGGATGCCTTATTTCCAGATTGGTATAGTTTTTTTGAAGCTTTAGATAAATTCTGTGGTGATGATAAAATCGTAATTTGTATTGATGAATTCCCTAATATTATTATCGGAAGAGATGGAAAAAGAAAAAAAACGAATTTTGATTCATGTTTGCAAAAAGCAATTGATTTATTATTTAAAAAAAGAAAATTTACATTAATTTTGACGGGAAGTAATGTCTCTTTTTTAAGTAAAGAAATTATTGATAGCAGTGCACCTTTGTATCAAAGAAATACTTTTTCTTTAAGAGTAGAAAAACTTGAGTTTAACGAAGCGCTGGAAGGAGTCAGAAATATAAAGAATAAATTTGAAAAAGCAAAGATTCTTTGCTTAACGAATACGTTTCCATATTATATTTCGTTGATTGATGAAACAAAAACGTTTGATGAAAATTTAGATAATTTATTTTTTAATGAAGATGCTATTTTTACTGAAGCACCTAGCAAAATAATAACGAGTGATAAAGCGACAAGTGGATTATATGCTTCATTAATTAAATACATTACTATGGGATATGATAGCGTTAAATCTCTATCGGAGGAATTGTCAATCGAAAGTGCAATGGTTAGCAAATATCTTAAAGAACTTTTAGATGATCGTGTATTGATTAAAAGAAATTCTTTTCAAAGTCGAAAAAATGTGCGATATGAGATTTTAGACCCTATGTTGGCTTTTTATTATCGTTTTATTAGGGATAATTATAATTATATTCATAATGGGTATGGAAAACTTTTAAAAGAAAGATATAAAAACGCAATTAAAGATTTTATCGATAAAGGATTCGAAAAATTATGTTTGACTTATTTAGAATATTTAAATAAGAATTTAAAACTTAATGGGTGTTTTTTAGAATTTGAAAATTTTTGCTTTGAAAGTAAAATTCTTGCGAGAACAGTTGAGATAGATGCTATTTCTAAAGATGAAGATAAAATTTTAATTGCTAAGACTAAATTTTCAATTAATAAGAGAACATTAAAAGATTATAAAGATATGTTAGACGATTTAAAAGCTGAAATTTTTAGACCATATAAAAATATCGAATTATATCTATTTGGAGCTAATGGTTTTGATGATAAAATAAAAGATATTAAAAATGAACATTTACATTTGATTGATTTAGATGATATGTTTAGCAAATAATTTTTCTTTATTGTTATATTTTGTTAAAAATTAGATATAAAAAATATATTACTTTGAATATTAATTTATTCTTATGAAGAAGGTGTTATTTATGAAAATTAACTTAAAAGATTTTACTTGGGTTAGAGAACCAAAAAAATGGACTATAAAAGATGATGTTCTTGAAATAACAACAGAAGAACATACTGATTTATGGCAGAGAACGTATTATCATTTTAGAAATGATAACGCTCCATGTTTTCAGATTAAAACAGTTGGAAAATATTTTTCATTTACTGTTAAAACATCATTTAAAGAGGCAAAACATCGCTTTGATCAATGCGGTGTAATTCTCTATCTTGATAGCGAAAACTGGATTAAAGGTTCAATTGAATACGAAAATGAAACCTTCCAACATTTAGGAAGTGTCGTCACCAATAATGGTTATTCTGATTGGGCGACAACAAGTATTTCTGCTAAGATAAAAGAAATGTGGTACCGGCTAAGCCGGAGGGAAGATGATTATAAAATTGAATGCTCAGCAGACGGAATAAATTTTGAACAAATGAGAATTTGTCATCTTTCTAAAGGCGATGGAGTTATTTCGTTTGGAGTCTATGCTTGCTCACCGGAAGAATCATCGTTTACAGCAAAATTTTCAAATTTTGATTTTGGTGAATGCCAATGGCTTAGCCATGATGGACAGCAACCTGATAAAGAGTGATAATTGGATAAAAAAATAAAAAGCAGCATCACTTTTGCTGCTTATCTTTTTTATGAAAAATATTATCTTTAATACCGACCCAAAGCAATAAAGATATTTGAGCAGGTATCCCTAAAATAAATAATGGCCAGAGATTATATGCGAGAAATTGTAGATAACAAGAAGTAATTAATGACCAAATTAAAACAGTCATAATATAGAAAATATAGACTCTTCTTCCCCAGAGATGGTTAAGATAGAGTAATAATAAACAAGAAACTGGGACAGACCAAGCAAAAACTTGCCATGGCCAAATATCATTGATAAGTCCTAACCAAACAAAAATAATAGTGGCTATCATCCAAATTAAAGAGACTAATAAGCAAACAATTGAAATCTTGTTAGATGTTTTTATTCTAAATTGTTCTCTTGTTTTTTCATCGCCTTCTTGGATTAAAAAATCAAGAGTAACTCCATAAAATAACGAGATTCGATAAAGCGTTTCTAAATCCGGTAAAGTGTCTCCATTTTCCCATTTTGAAATGGCTTTGTCTGAATAGCCAAAGATTTCAGCAACCTCTAATTGAGTTAATTTTCTTTCTTTTCTCAGTAATTGAAGATTCTCTCCAACAATTTCTTTAATGTTTTTCATATGTTTAATTATATAGCGAAATGTTCGATTTATGCAATGATTTAGCCATATTCTCTTTTTAGGAGATAAGTTCGATACACTCTATTTTTAGGGGAAACGGCTCTCTTTTGCAGGGTTTTAGCAATAGGGTGCTATTTTATTTTTCACTCTTATAATATAAGATGTATGAAAAAGTTAAGTCAGAAAACAAATCACATTATTGTTACATCAGTCATCTGTTCTCTCGCCTTAGCAACTGGAGCAGGACTAGGACTATTTTTTGGTATGAAATATCTTAAGCCAGAGCAAAATTACAATTTTTCTGCGGAAGCTCTTGAAGATGATTCATCGCTTTTAATGAAAAAATATGAAAATGCAAAAGGTAATTATGCTAATTTTAAAGGTTATGAATTAGTTAATATAAGTTTAAATAAATATGATCAAACAACTAATCATTACTGTAAGACCGATGGATATGTTAAAGCTACCGGAGTCACCCAGACGATTAAAGGAACAACTATTAGAAACGGGAATAGCTATTTCAATGAATCAATCTCGGCTTCGGCACTAGTGCAAGTGGCTAAAAGATTTTATCAAGATACTGCAGATGAAATAGATGTATATGTTGGCTCTTCTATACAAAACGGTTCTACTGCTAAATGGGATGCTAATCCTGAAAAAGAATTTACCGCATCTGAATATGAAGAAGCTTATGGCAAGCAACTATCTCGTTCTTCAATATATGTCATCTCTTCAAAAACCGTTTTAAATAGTTCATACACAATTGATGAAAATAACAATTATATTGTCGAAATGAGCCTTGATCCGACTTTATCAGTTATCCGTTACGTGAAACAGATGAAAGAATTATCCGGGCTAGAAAGATATCCGACATTTAGCGTAGTTGAAATGACATTTACTTTAGACGAAAATTTAAATTTAATTAGCCGTCAAGTTCATGAACAATACGAGGTTTTCAAATTAGGATTTCATCAATCTGATTCCTATATAAATGATTATTATTATCCGGATGCGACATTATCTATTCCGGATTTACTAACAGATTGCACATACGAATAGAAGGGGGTAGTTTGTATGAAACATTCATTTGCGTTAAAACAAGCAGTATTATTTGCGTCAATATTTGGTTTATCAGGTGGATTAACTTATTATTTCTGTTATCAAAATCGTTCTATAGAGCCAATTGACATTGTTCCGCCAACTGTCGATGAGCCACTTAAACCATCTGAAGTTTTATTCACATCTTTAATGAGTTTAGATAAATTCGATATCGATGCAAGTTTAGAATTTACTTATCAAGAAGATATGACACATGGAAAGATTGATATTGATGGAATCGCGGATATTTCTGATCTTTCAAATTTAAAAATCACCGGGGATTTAGATGCTACATACGGATCTTCACATATCGCGGGAACTTTAGGTTACTTTGATTCAACAATTTATCTTGATTATAATCAAAGCCATTTAAAACTTGAGCAAACAGAATTATTTGATTTTGTTGATATGTTGCCGACAATGGGAATTAACATCGCTTTACCTGATGAAATAAAAAATTTAGATTTAAATGCTATTTCTTCAAAGTTAACTGACATGGAGCCTGTTTCTTGCCCAGATGGCTATATGTTTGAATTTGCCTTAAATGATACTATTTCTTTATTCTTCAAAAGTGATTTTGATTATCAATTCACCGGACTTAGAACTAATAAATTTTTCTATAAAGATTTATTTGTTTTCTTAGATTGCGATATTAATAGTAGTTCAGCTTCGACAGAATTAGTTAACCCAGAAAAAATTGAAAATGCTCCAAAATATCAATCGTTTAGACCAGCCTTAAATTTAGTTAATGGATTAGCTAATGTTTTTGATAGTAAGACAAATACTTTTGCTTTGCATGTTAACCTTCAAAAACAAGGTGAAAGCGAAAATGAGGAGTTAATAGATTTAAACGGAAATCTCTCTTATGATTTAAATAACAATGCCGCGTCGCTAGATGTCAGCATCAGCGAAAATGAAAGACTTCATAAATTAGGTTTATATCTTAATAACAATGCCTTGTATTTGAATCAAGCCGATATCAATAAAATATCAATCCAAAATAATACAATTTTAAATTTAGTTGCTTATTTATTAGGACAAATTAATGATGATGCGATTAAATCTTTACTTGATGATTTAACTACATCAATGAGTTCTTCAGCTTTAACTGATGTACTCGGTAATCTTGAAAATCTTAATTCTTGGATTACTGCAATTGATGTTCAAGAAAATAAAGTTGCTATTACTTTAGATTTGTCAGTTTTTGGATTAAATATCAATGAAATAGTCATTTATGCTTCAATAGATAAACAGACATTACTCGGTATCCATTTAGATGATTATATTTATCAAGGTTATATCGTTAATTTAGATATTGATGTCAAAGATTTTAATTTAGTTGTTCCAGATGCTTCTGAATATGTTTCCTTAGATCCAGCTGTTGAACTTGTTCCAACAATTCTTGATTTAGTAAACCGCGATCAATTTAGATTTGAATTTAATGGTGAAGTAGAGTCATCTCAAACAGATGTTAACCCAATCACAATTAATGGTGGACTTCAGTTTGATATATCAAATGCTTTCGGATATGGCTCAGTAAGTATTGTCGATAGAGATGCTTATACTCATAATATTGAAGTTGATTATCGCCAAGATAGAACACTTCTCTTTGAATATAACGATAAATTAAGAGGAAAGATGGATGGCGCAGCTATTGATGATCTTTCTTCAATGATTGATGAAATAGTTAATAACAAAGATGATCACTTTATGGAATTATTTGGTGATATCCTAAATACAATTAGTGCAACACCTCTATATCAAGCTTTAAATGGTGATATTGGAATTCTATTTGCAACTGATACATTTAGTAACATTCAGGTGACCCCAACAACAATTGAATTTGATTTAAGCGGTGCACTTGTTGGTCTTGATAGCGTAATGCATATCAAGGTCAATTATGATCAGAATAATCTATATGGTATTGAGATTACTGGATTAGAGCTTGGCGGGGAAACTATCTCTCTAAGCGTTGATTTAAATGAATTTGATTCTTCCCTTGAATCAACAAGACTTGATCCAATGGATACCTACTTTGATTTCTCTGATATTAAATTATTATTATCATTAGGCATTACTACTTCACAATTTAACGATTATCATATTACTGGAAAAGTTAATCTTAATTTGCTTGGAATAATCAATGAAGACGTTCCATTAGATTTAAAAATTAAAAATGATAAAGGAAATGTTTCTTTATCTGTAGACTTCACGAGCATTCCGGTTATCGGTTTGGTAAATGGTGATCCAGATTATACGAGAACTAACTCGCGTACAGCTAGTATCTATTATCAAGATGGATTAGTTTACATAAATAAAAATGACCGCGTTACTGATGGATTATTTTTCACTAAAACTTATGATGTCAATTATACTTCTGTTTGCAAATTAGATTACTTCATGGATAATATCTTATATTATTTCGGCAGCTTAATAATGGGATTAAAAGACTGGGTTATGGATCAAATTCAACAATCTGACACTGGCTCAGTTGGACAAATTAAATATGAAAATATCTTAAAAGATTTCTATTACAACGAAGAAGGATCATATTTCTATATTGATGTCGATATTGCAGAAATTGCTCAAAATCCAGATTTACAATCGTTAACTGTTAAAATCCGCGTTGATAAAGAAACTTCAATGTTAAGCGGAATTGATATTAATTTCAATATTAGCGTTGGTATCACAATTAAACTTGCTGCTGAACTTAATTTAGTTGATGTCGGCCAAGAAGTTAATTTAATAGAAATGAATAATTTCATCGCTCTTCATCAAAATGATGAATTAAATGTTGTAAATAAAACAGCAACAAGAGTATAAATATAAAAAAATAAACTGTTTATTAGTCTTGAATGTCAATGGGCTTAATAAACAGTTTTTTATATATTTCAAAACCTTAATATTTAATAAATATAATTTTATCGTGTAAAAAATAAATCTAAATTAATAGATAATAATCATGGTTACTAAGAAAAACATTGATATTGTCAAAAAGCGACTACAATCTAGGCAATAAAAAAATACTTGTGTGAAGCAAGGAGATTGATTTATGCAGAAAAAATATTTTTTAGTTGTTCTTGGATTGTTATCTAGTTGCGGTTGTACATTCTAATAAAAGCGATTTGAGTTTAAGCTTTGAATAATAAATAAGGTTGCTACTGATAAAAGTGGCAACCTTTTTAACTATCTATTTTATTTATAAATCTATATTTTTTTGAACAATGAAATCTTTAATCGCCTCTAATGCTCTTTTATCATGATAAAGTGATTCATCTTTAATTGATTTAAATTGAGGATTATTTTCAAAAGTAATTTTGGCTTGAGTTTTAAATTCTTTTGGACGACAATTGAAATATTTTTGATACATTTTATTCATATATTTTGGATCAGAAAATCCACTTTCAAAAGCGATATCAATTAATTTTTTGTTATGATTATCCATTAGCCTAATACTTTCTTCTAAACGTTTTAAGTTGATATATTCTTGAAATGAAATACCAAATGAATCAGTGAAAATGTGTGAAACATGAGTTGTTGTAATTTTTTCCATCTCTGCAATATCCTCTAAACGGATTCGTGATGTAAAATTTTCGTCGATATAAGAAATAATTCTTTGTATCCGTTCGTTACGCTTTTTTAATATTTCTTTTTCTTCTTCGCTTATTAAGTGATATGGTATCTTTTCATAGCATTTTTGAAATAGTTTTGATATATATGAGACTATTTGAAGTTGATAGAAATCTTCTTCACTAAAATAGGCGATAGCCGATTTTAATAATAACTTTTTTAAATCAAGGATTTCATCGCTAGAGAAGAAATCAGTTACTAATCCAGATTTAAAAAGCGTATTTCTCAGATTAGGATAATATTCTCTTAAAAAGTGATTGGATATTTGAACAATTAATATTACCGGGACACTTTCTGAAAACTCTTCTGAAGATTTATAGGATTCTTCAGATAAAGTGCTATAGCTATGGCTGTCGCAAGTATTGATTAAAATTAAATCACCTTGCTTGACATTGTAAGAGGTGTTGTTCACCTTAATTATTCCAGTTCCTCTTAATACTAAAGATAATTCAAAATCGTTGTGGATGTGGGTGTTACAGGAAACAATTCTATTCACAATGATTTTTACGTGTTTAAGCTTTGAGTGATTGATTAATTCGTAATTATTCTCCATACCAAGAATGTTATCACTGTCAAAAATAAAAATCAAACAAAAATATAAGCGCTTACAAAAAATTAATATAATATATATTAAATCGCAAAATAATCATACAAAAAGTTAAAAGTAAGCGCTTAAATAATCAATTTTTACCAATATGCATACGCATGATTGTCATTTTTTGAAGCTGTGACCTTTTCTACAATGAAAGTACAAAATATGACTAGCAAGAAAACCGCAGTGAACATAATTATTTCTTGCAGAATATTTTAAAAAAGGAGTTTCTATGAGAAAAGGGAAAATGTGGTTAGGCCTTTTGGCAACAGGCATTCTGCTCTCCAGCGCATTAATATCGGTCACGAATGTTGCAATGGATAATGAAATGCTCATTAACGATGTCTTAGGCTTAAACGGCACAAGAATCGAATCCTCAAAGAGATCTGATTATGCTGATGAAAATGGTAATTTAACCGATGAAGGTTGGAAACGCATGATTAAAGACTCTTATGATTTTTGTATTCAAGAAGAGGAAGAAGGTGCAGTTCTTCTTAAAAATGAAAATAATGCATTGCCGTTAACAGAAGAAGAAAGAAATGTCACCTTATTTGGACGTAATAGCGCGCACTTATGCTTGCGTTCCGGTGCTGGCGGTGCTGCTCCAAACCAAGATTTAGTTGTTCATTTAAATGATGCATTTGAATCTAAAGGATTTGAATATAATAAAACTGTTTGGAATCTTTATACAGGTGGAGGCGATCCGACGGTCAATTCTATTAATGAATCACCAGTTTCAATTTATACAGATGATGTCAAGGCAACATTTGGCGCGTATAACGATGTAGCTATCGTTACCTTTGTTAGAGTCGGTACCGAAAACTCTGACCCGGCAGCCGGAATTCTTGATATTACTCAAGAAGAAAAAGATTTATTAAAGATGATTCATGATGGCGGTCAATTTAAAAAGACAATCGTCTTGCTTAATGGCGCTATGCCAATGGGATTAGACTGGGCTGATGATCCAGAACTCGGTGTTGATGCTATTCTTTGGTTCGGTGTTCCTGGATATTATTCATTAACCGGTGTCGTCAATTTATTGACTGGCGAAAAGAATCCTTCCGGACATACTCCAAATACTTTTGCTGCTTACTCAACAAACTCAGCTGCTTATCAAAACTTTGGTAATAATTCCTTTACAGGCGATGCAAGCGGCCTTGATAATGTTCGCGGCTATGTCGTTTATAAAGAAGGTATCTATGTTGGATACAAATACTATGAAACACGTTATGAAGATTTAATTAAAAATCAAGGTAATGCTGGCGGTTCTGCTGGAGCATCTAATGGGGCGACAAACTGGAATTATGCAGATGAAGTCGCTTATCCATATGGCTTTGGCTTATCTTACACAACCTTTGAACAAGAAATCACCGGAGTTACATATAATGAAGAGGATGATACATATTCAGTTAATGTCTCAGTAACCAACACTGGTGAAGTAGATGGAAAATCTTCTGTTCAAGTTTACGTTCAATCACCATATACTGACTATGATAAAGAAAATCTTGTCGAGAAATCAGCAGTCGCTTTAATGGGATATGAAAAAGTCGATGTTAAAGCTGGTGAAACAGTTTCAACAACCGTCACATTCGACAGATATTTCATGGCTAGCTATGATGAAAATAATCTCAAACAATATATTTTAGAAGGCGGAGATTATTACTTCGCAATCGGTAATGGAGCTCACGAAGCATTAAATAATATTCTTGGTCAAACAGCTCCAGACGCAACTTTATACGATCACCTCGGTGAAGAATATACACCTAATGCAAAAGGTGCTTATAAAGTTGAAGTTGCAGAAGATTTTGAAACTTACAAGATGTCACATTACGATGACACAGTTGAAGTTACAAATAAATTTGATGATGCTGATGTTAACTATTGGTGCAATGATGATGAAAAGATCACTTACACAACACGTCAAGATTGGCAAGGAACCTTCCCAACAAAGATGGAAAAATTAACCATCAACGACAAAATGAAAGCTAGTATGAATATGAATACATATTCTAAACCAAGCGACGCTCCAAGTTATAAAGCTGGAGAAGGCACACTTTACTCAGTTACACCAAAAGATGAAGAAGGCAATGAATATAGAATTAAATTCTCTGACATGGCCGGTGTCCCTATTGATGATCCAAAATGGGATGAATTCATTAAACAATTATCATTAAAAGACTTAGCAACTTCTATGTCTGATAACCGCGGAATTTTAGCAGTTGCATCAGTCAATAAGCCATCTAACTCCATTGCTGAAGGACCTGAAGGATTATTAGCTACATTCCAATATGGCGATAAGAGATCGGCAACTGGATTTGCTACAGGACCTATCTATACAGCATCATGGGATCATAAGATTCAACAAAAATTCGGTGCGATGTATGGTGAAGAAGCTCTCTTCTGCGGTGTCGCCTGCGTTAACGCTCCAGGTGCTAATATTAACCGTACTCCATATGGTTCTCGTGCTTCTGAATATATGTCTGAAGACGGAATTATGAACTACTATGTCGCAAGTAATATTATCGGAGCAGCTCGTAAAAAAGGCTTGATTATGAATATTAAGCACTGCTTCCTCAATAACCAAGAAACAAATCGTCAAGGCGTTGCAACATTCAGTAACGAACAAGCGATTAGAGAAATTTATTTAAAACCTTTCGAAGGTGCTCTCACCAGAGGTGAAAGTTTAGGCATTATGACTTCTTACAACAGAATTGGCTTAACCTATGCTGCTTGCCACGAAGTTTTAATGAATGACATTATGAGAAAAGAATGGGCATATAAAGGCTTCATTATTGATGATGCTTTGACTGGCTCTAACTATTCAACTTATTCTAACGGACCATCAATGGCCGCGGCTGGAACAAACATCTTCTGTCTTGACGGACAAAGAGGTAGTCAATTAGTCGACTATGTCGAATCGACTGATGATGGAAACTTTGTCAAGATTATGCAAGAATCCAATAAGTATATCATGTATGCTTTATTACAATCCTGGATGGGTGATAATGCTGCAGCTAATGATGATTTAATTAATGCTAATCTCAATCCTTGGTGGAAGACAGTTGTCTATTCTATTGACGGAGTCGTCATTGGATTGACCGTTGTTTCATTAGGATTATATGTCTACTTTGATTTCTTCAAGGGCCGTAAAAGCAAAGAAGAAAAGAAGGAGCAATAGTTATGGAAAAAGTTAAAAGTTTATTTAAAGGTAAGGCAGCTGGATATTATATCGTTATCTGCGATATTATCTTGGCTATCATCTTAGGAATTGTGTTCTTTGCTACATATAAAGGCGCAATGGCTAATAATGCTGCAAGTAACCTTCCTGAAGTAATTGGTGTTTGCATTCTCTTAGGAGCAGTGCTCGACATCTTAACCTTAGTTTTCCCAGAATATAAATTCGTTCATCTATTCGCAATTGTGGCATACTGCCTCAGCTTGATGAAAGAGATTTATCTTATTCCTAATTTGATTGCTGACCAGATTAATGGTGTTGCTTATCAAGGCGGCAATTTCCCACTTAATCTCTTCTATATCATCATGCAATTTGTGATTATTATCTCAGCAATCGTCGCTACCTTTGTTGGTTTATTAACCAAAGATGGCGAAAAAGAATTAAATGAAAAAATTCAAAGTGAAGGTCGCTTCTCAAAGAAGGGCGTCACAAAGATGGTTTCTGGCGGTGTTGTTGGTGTCTTAGCTATTGTTGCTGCAGTTTCAACTTTAGCTGGCATCTCTTCAAACAATACTATTGGAGCTGGCCAACAAACAGTTGTCTTAGACGATATTCAAAAATCGTTTGAAGATCAAGTAATCGATTATGATTTCGATCCAACTACAGTTATCTATAAAGAAGATACTCATCCATACCGCGAAGCGACAGCTGAACAAATTATTAACAACGTTTCTTCTAGCTCAGATCGTTTCCTCCATCATAAAGTTTATGAATTTGAAGGAAAATATACTGAAGCTTATCAAGGAAACTTCACCTTCACCTATTCCTATATTTATCTTTGGGAAGATGGTCTCTATAACGGAACAGCTTCTGGAACAAATATTTATGGATATTGGTATAACCGTACTGCTGAAGGTGATACATGCTTAGTTTTAAAGGATACAGCTGGTAACGATATGGTTTGTGAAGCAAGCCGCGGCGATCCTTACTATGACTGGTTTGGCGATTTAAAATCTAATGTCAATGGCGGTCGTACCTTCAAGATGAATGGCTATATGTACTATCCAGTTATCGGTATGTTTATTGATACCGGTAGCGATTCTCTCACCTATGATTTCAGAGGAAACTTTGATAAATCCAAATGGACAGTTAAACAAATTAGAAATGACTTACGTTACTCAGCAATTCTAAATCCTGATGAACTTGAATGGACATTACCAGATACAAAAGTTGTTGGTGAACAAGAAGTTACAGTTACTTGGGCAAAAGAAGAATTAGAAACTAGCGTTAAAGTTACTGTCGGTCCTGATTTAGGAACATATGAATTTGATTTCAGCTCAGCAAGCGTTAAGAAAAATTATCGCTATGTCGATGCTTTTGATCCAACTGGAATTATCTGCACAAGAACACTTGAAGACAAAGAAGAAATTATTCCAATGGATGAAGTTCCTTATGAATTCGATTACGCTAATAACTGCATTAAGTTCCCAATGCAAAATGGTGAAACTTATATAATGCCGGTTACTTATGATTTAAGCGCTGCAAGCAATACAATTACCGGTACAATTAATGAAAAAGAAGTTACTGTTGTCTTAACTTCTGCAACAACCGCTACTATTTCTGACGGAACTGATGAAGTTACTGTTGAAGTTTCGTTAAGCGGAACAGGTGGACTTGCTAAAGTTACAATTGTTGGAAAAACAGAAGGTAGTGATACTTTATTTGAAGCATTACCTGGTGAATTCTCCATCAATGAAAGTGCTGAAGGCGATTTAGAAATTTCACTTGAAAAGTTCATGAGAAGCTCAAGCAAGGCTAACTCATATAATCAGAGGACAGATACATTCTTTATCTTCGCAGAAGATTACGTTATTGTTCTCTGGCAGTTTGATTATAACGGAATGCTGGATCAATGGATGAAGTGCTCATACACATTGAACGGTAACAACATTACGTTAAATGAATTAATTGGAACAGATAGCAATAATCAATGGACATGGTCAGCTAAGACCCTCTATGGACTTACAGATTGCGATAAAGGCGATTTGCCATTCTATCCTGATTACAAGTAATTAATATTTGAAAACTGAAGATGCTGAAGGCTGATGAAAATCTGTTCTTTGGCATCTTCTTATTATCTAAAAATTGAGGAATTAAAATGAAAAAATTTGATGAAATTAAAAAGGTTCCTTTTGAAGGACCAAATAGTAAAGAACCATTTGCATTTAAATACTATAATCCTGATGAAGTAATTCACGGCAAAAAGATGAGAGAGCATCTTAAGTTTGCTTTGAGTTATTGGCACACTATCAATTACTGCGGAACTGATATGTTTGGCGGCGATACTGAAGAAAAAACTTTTGGCGAAACCGATCCACTAAAAATGTATAAAAAGAAAGCTGATTTCGCTTTTGATTTAATGGAAAAACTCTCAATTGATTATTATTGCTTCCACGATGTCGATATTGCACCTCAAGGAAAAACATTTAAAGAAACATTAGATTATTTTAATCAAATGGTTGATTATCTTTACGAAAAGCAAAAAGCAACAGGTAAAAAATTACTTTGGGATACCGCGAATAATTTTGGTGATAAAAAGTTTATGGCTGGTGCTGCAACCTCACCTAACGCTGATGTTTTCGCTTTCGCCGCTGCGAAGGTTAAAGCTTGTATCGATGCTGATGTCAAACTCGGCGGAACTGGATACGTCTTCTGGGGAGGAAGAGAAGGCTATGATACTTTAATTAACACCAATATGGGTTTAGAGCTTGATAATTTAGCTAGATTATTGAAAATTTCTCGGGATTATGGCCGCAAAATCGGTTATAAAGGCGATTTCTATATTGAACCAAAACCAAAGGAACCAACTAAACATCAATATGATTTTGATGCTGCGACATGCGCCAATTTCCTTAGAAAATATGATTTAATTAAGGATTTTAAATTAAATATTGAAGCTAATCATGCTACTTTAGCAGGACATACTTTCCAACACGAATTAAGAGTTGCTAGAGTTAATGGCATCTTTGGATCAATTGATGCAAACCAAGGTGATATGTTACTCGGCTGGGATACTGATCAATTCCCAACGAATATCTATGATGCAACATTAGCTATGTATGAAGTCATTAAACAAGGCGGATTCACTAATGGCGGATTAAATTTTGATGCTAAGACAAGAAGACAGTCTAATACCTTAGAAGATATCTTATTAGCTTATATCGCTGGAATGGATACATTCGCTTTAGCTTTAAGAACAGCTTTCAAGATTATTGAAGACGGCAGGATTGATGATTTCGTTGAAAAGCGTTATGATTCTTATAACCATGGAATTGGTAAGAAAATTGTTGATGATCAAGTGACAATGGAAGAATTATCTTCATATGCGCTTAATTTGAAAGACATCGAAGTTGAATCTGGGCGTCAAGAATATCTTGAATCAATCTTTAACAATATTCTTTTTGAGAAATAATTTATTATGAAACACTACTTAGGAATTGATTTAGGCACATCATCTATTAAAGTATCATTAGCTGATGAAAACGGAACTATCATCGATAGTGAATCGCGTTCATATCCTTTGTTATTGCCAAAATTAAATTGGTCTGAGCAAAATCCTGATGATTGGTATAACGGAATGATTGAAGCCTTAAAAACTCTCCACATTCGTAATGACTTATCGTCAGTCGCATCTTTATCTTTCTCAGGACAAATGCATGGCTTGGTTTTACTTGATAAGTATGATCAAGTAATTAGACCGGCTTTGCTCTGGAATGATTCGCGGACAGTTGATGAAGTTGATTATTTAAATAATGTAATCGGTGAAGATACTTTGCTAAAAGAGACGAGTAATATTGCTTTATGCGGCTTTACTGCACCTAAAATTCTTTGGGTCAAAAAGCATGAAGAAGACAATTTTAATCGGATAAGTAAAATAATGTTACCGAAGGACTATCTAGCTTATCGTTTAAGCGGAGTATTCGCTAGCGATGTTTCTGATTTGTCAGGTACTCTTTTCTTCGACGTAAAAAACCGTTCATATTCTGCTTATATGCTAGATATATTAGGAATTAGAGAAGATCAGTTACCGGCGATTAAAGATAGCTATGAAGTTATCGGCCACGTTAAAAAAGAATATCAAAAATTAATTGGCCTAACTCCAAAAACTAAAGTAGTAATCGGAGGCGGAGATCAAGCTGTAGGGGCTGTTGGAACTAATACCATTGCTCCAGGTGAGATCTCTATCTCATTAGGTACGAGCGGCGTTGTGTTCGCTCCATTAAAATCTTATAATTTTGATAAAAAAGGACAAATCCATGCCTTTAGACATGCTAACGGACAATTTATGTTTATGGGATGTACTCTTTCGGCTATGGGTTCCTTAAAATGGTTTCTTGAAGAAGTTTTGCATACAACGGATTTTTCAAAAGAAATTTCCTCTATCGGCGAGGAAATAAGTGATATTTTATTCCTTCCATATCTTTGCGGTGAACGCAGCCCGATTAATGATCCAAGGGCAACAGGTTATTTTTCTAATCTCTCATTATTTTATAAACGCGAAGATTTAGTAAAAGCGGTCATTGAAGGAATTTGCTTCTCTTTATATGATGTTTATCAAGTGATGATTAATGACGGACTTACTGCACCTTTTGCAAGAGTTATCGGTGGCGGAACTAAATCTCCAAAATTATTACAAATTCTTTCCGATATTTTTGGAATACCGATGAAGACCATTACTACCAGTGATGGCGGGGCTTTAGGAGCAATTATCTTAGCGATGGTCGGTGATGGACTCTATCCTAGCTTAGAAGTAGCTGCTGCAAATCTAATTAAGGACAAAGAAATATACTATCCTAATGAAGAAAAACATCAGCTTTATTTGAAAAAATTCGCTGAATATAAAAATTTATATTTAAGAAATAAGAAAGACTGACGGAGGAAATATGAAACAGATTTTTAATCCGATTCTTCCGGACTATGAATATATTCCAGATCCGGAACCGCATGTTTTTAATGGCCGCGTTTATGTTTATGGCAGCCACGATAAATTTGGCGGTATTTCGTTTTGCTTAAATGATTATGTTGTTTATTCTTGTCCAGTTGATGACTTAACGTCATGGTCAAAAAAAGGAATATCCTATTCTAAGAAAGAGGATAAAGAGTATAAAGGTGGGTTTATTAATGTTATGTACGCACCAGATTGTACTCAAGGAAAAGACGGAAAATTCTATTTGTATTATACTTTAGGATTTTTAGGACATATCGCAGTCGCTGTTAGTGATAAACCAGATGGACCATTCTCATTTTATGGGTATGTTAAATATCCTGACGGAGTTTCACTCGGTGATAAGAAAGAATTTTTGCAGTTTGATCCAGCTATTTTTATCGATGATGACGGAAAAATTTATCTATATAGCGGCTATGGTTCCACGCAAAAATTTGGCTTAAAAGGCAAAAAGACCACCAATATCGGTGCGATGGTTTATCAGCTAGAAGATGATATGCTAACACTTAAAGATGGTCCAAAATACATTTGTAAAACCATTTTCAATTCTAAAAACACTGATTTTGAAGGCCATGAATTTTTTGAGGCCTCATCAATGCGTAAATATAATAATCATTATTACTTTATTTACTCCTCTTTTGTTAATCATGAATTATGTTATGCAATCAGTGATTATCCTGATCATGGCTTTGTCTATGGCGGGGTTTTAGTGTCAAACTGCGATGAAGGTTTAGGCGATAAAAAGACAAATTACTATGGAAATAACCATGGCAGTATTTTAGAGTTAAATGGAAATTATTATATTTTCTACCACCGTCAAACTAATAAAAATTCTTTTTCTCGGCAGATGTGCGCAGAAAAACTGAAATATGACGGCTTACATTTTTCACAAGCTGAAATAACTTCGTGCGGACTTAATAATGGCCCATTAATTGGAAAAGGAAAATACAAAGCTTCAATTGCCTGTAATCTCTATTCTGATAAAGGAACGTTCTTTTATAAAGTGCTTAGAAGATGGGCGCCTTCTCATGCCTATTTAACTCAAGAAAGAGAAGATAATGAGGAGAAGGAAACGCAATATATTAAAAATATTAGCAAGCATACGATTATCGGATATAAATACTTTGATTTTTCTCAACCAGTTACAAAAATTTCAATTGAAGTTAAATCGTCCTTTAACGGCGAAGTCATCGTTAGCGATAAAGATGGGGGACAAGTTTTAGGCAAGATAAAAGTTACTCCTTCACATGGCAAAAAAGTGTTTTCTGGCACTTTTAACCCTCCAAATTCAGTCTCAGGATTATTTTTCACCTTTAAAGGAAGAGGTAAACTTTCTCTTTATTCATTCGATATAGAATGAAAATAAATCCCGTTTAACGGGATTTTTTAATTATGTGGACCGAAGGGACAACATAAAACCGCCTCCTATGGGGGCGAGAATTTCAAAGCAGTAGCGTTGAGTAAATAAAAACTTCCTCTGGTATAATAAGTAGTGTTCAATTGCCTTTATACTCAA
>CALVKD010000089.1 GCA_944332525.1 uncultured Bacilli bacterium
CTTGAAGTGGTACATTTTCTTCTAAATGCATCTTTACGTACTGCAGCTTTTCTTTTAATGTATATTTCATAACAAAAACCCCCATTTCTATCATACCCTAATGGGCAAAGAAATGGGGGAAGTTTCATATAAGATGGCAGGGGTAGCAGGAATCGAACCCGCAATAACGGTTTTGGAGACCGTTGCTATACCATTTAACTATACCCCTAAAATAAGGGCTAGAGACTTCTAGCAATTTTATTCACTAACCCCATATCAACTTTTCCAGCAAAATTTGTTTTGAAATGTTTCATAACTGCTGGCATTGACTTATCGTCAAGTTTAGCGATTTCTTCTCTGATTTCTGCTTCGCTCATCATTTGAGGCAAATAACCTTTGATGAGATCCATTTGTTTTTGGATATCATCAGCTTTTTGTTGATTAGAAACCTTTAGGTAGTTAGCTTTTTCGTCTTCGAGCTCTTTAATCGTTTTCTGAATGACACTAATCATATCAGCATCGGAAGCCGTTTGACCTTTCTCTTTCTTTTCAATTGAGAGAAGCATGTACTTATTCATTACAATGCTATAGATTCCTTTAGCTACCTGATCGCGAGCTTTCATCGCTAAGACATTGGCTTTTTTAATTTCATCAATTAACATAAAAACCTCCTTAGCGATATTTAATTTACCACTTAATCAAGCAAAAATCAACTATAAATTTTAAGATAAATATTCTTCCTCTAACTTAGCTAAATCTGCTTTTAATGCATCTAACTTTTTTTCTAATGCTTGTGATTTATGATAATCCATATAATTTTCTTCTTTGAATAAATCTTCTTCAACTTTCTTTATTTCCGCTTCAGTTTTATTGATTAATTCTTCAAGTTTCAAAGGAGAACGTTTAGATTTTGGCTTATCTGAAACAACTTTTTCTTTGATAACTGGTTTCTTCTCATCTTCGAGTTCATCGCTAAGTGAGAAAAGCGATGCTTCTTTTTCTTTGAAATCGAGGTAATTTCCTTCCATAAAATAAGGTTTATGATGATCAATATACAAAATATGTGTAGCTAACTCATCGACGAAATAACGGTCATGGCTAACAAAAATAATTGATCCTTGATAATCTTTTAAAGCTAATGTTAAAGCTTGCCGAGTAACCATATCAAGATGGTTAGTCGGTTCATCTAGTAAAAGCACATCATAATTTTCTAAGATAATTTTAGCTAAAACGACACGCATCTTTTCCCCGCCAGATAAAAAGCCAATCTTCTTATTAGCGTCTTCATAATCAAAGTTAAATTTTCCTAAATGATTATATACGCCTTTTTCGCCAAGAGACGGAAAATCTTTTAATAATTCTTCAGCGACGGTTAAATCCGGATTAAGATCGACTTGATGCTGTTTAATATAACCAATATTGATTTGTCTTAGATATCTTATCTCGCCTTGTAAAATATGTTTTAATGAGACAATCGCTTCGAGTAAAGTAGTTTTTCCGCAGCCATTAGAGCCCATAATAGCAATTTTATTTTGACCAAACAAAGAAAAATTAATATGCTCAATTAATGGTTGATTATAGCCGATAGTAACATCATCAACCTTTATGATTTCTTTATTAACTAGCGATTCGCCATGAAAATTTAATTTTAACTTATTTTTATTTTCATAAGGCTTATCAAGAATCTTCATGTGTTCAAGTTTCTTCTCGCGGTCTTTTGCCCGAGACACAAAACGCGGCTTTGGTTTATAAAATTCAATAAAACGTTTTAATTTTGCAATTTCTCGTTGCTGATTATTATAAGCGTTAAGCATATTTTGATAACGGATTTTCTTTTCTTCAACATAAAAAGAATAGTTACCTTTATATACTTCAGCAGCATGGTTATCAATTTCAACAATCTTATTTGCTAATGCATCGATAAAATAACGGTCATGGCTAACAAAAAGTAACGCCCCGCGATAAGATTTAAGGTATGTTTCAAGCCATTCAATCGTCGCAATATCTAAGTGATTAGTCGGCTCATCGAGAATCAATAAATCAGGTTTAATTAATAATAACTTTACAAAGGCCGCTTTTGTTCTTTCTCCTCCAGAAAATGAAGATAAAACTCTCGTTAAATCTTCTTTATGAAATCCGAATTTTGAAAGCATCATATTGATTTGATAATGATAATCATATCCACCTAAAAGTGAAAATTCTGTTTGTTTCTTTCCGTATTCATCAATTAAAGTTTGATTATTTGGATCATTAGACAATCTCTGTTCAAGTTCTGAGAGTTCTTTTTCTTTAATAATTAAAGGAGTAAAAACTGATTCAATTTCTTGATAAAGAGTATGATTAACATCTTTAATGACCTCTTGCGACAAATAGCCAAACTTAGCTCCTTTTGCAAAAATTATTTCCCCAGAAGTTATTTCTTCTTCTCCAATAATCATCTTTAACAAAGTAGTTTTCTCATTGCCGTTCGGCCCAATTAAAGCAACGCGGTCATTATCGTTAATTAAAAAGCTTACTTTATCAAATAATAAAGTGTCGCCGAATTCTTTTTTTACGTTTTGAAGAGTAAGTATTTGCATAACAGAATAATTATTGATAAAAATGCCTTCTAATTCAAGAAGTATTCATTAATGAATAAAAAATGTTTATTATTCAAAATTTATTTTTAAATAATCAATAAATGCTTGTCATCTGTTTAATATTTTTGATTTTAAAGTTAAAAAATACTAAACAAAGATATTTCTAACTTATTTTATAAATAAAATATGGGCACAAAATACCTGAATAAATAATTTTTATTTTTTTATTGTTAAAAAAGATAAAATCCCGCATAATAACCTAGTCTTTGTTTAGAGAAAGTAAACTTTATTCTTAAAGTCACAAAACAAGATGGAGGAATTATGATTATTGGGAAAAAGATTAAAATGCTTCGAGCGCTCAACAATTTAACTCAGGAAGAACTCGCATCCCGCTGCGACCTCACCAAAGGTTATATCTCCCAGCTCGAAAATGATCTCACTTCTCCTTCCATTGCAACCTTAGTCGACATTCTTAATGCGCTAGGAAGCAACCTTAACGAATTTTTCTCTAGTGATACGATTACTGAAAAAATCGTCTTTACTAAAGAAGATTACTTCACCAAGGATAATGACTACGGGTCAATCACCTGGTTAGTCACTAACTCCCAAAAAAACGAGATGGAGCCGATTATGCTGTCTCTCTATCCGGGGCAATCTACTCCGCTAGATAATCCCCATGAAGGTGAAGAATTCGGATATGTCTTGGAAGGAAGCATTCTAGTCTGCCTAGACAATCAAAAGTTTAGATGCAAAAAAGGCGAATCATTCTATTATGAATGTGATAAGCCTCACTATCTAAAAAACACCTCATCAGGCATAAGCAAAGTCATCTGGATTTCGAGTCCACCAAATTTTTAGTTTTTTTGTTTGTTGGAGAAGGAGATAAGTTATGGAACAACAAGATTACATCATCGAGCTTCGCAACGTGAGAAAGAAGTTTGATGACGCTGACGATTACGTCGTCGAAAACTTTAACCTCAAGGTTAAGAAAGGGGAATTTGTCACATTCCTCGGCCCGTCTGGATGTGGAAAAACAACCACATTAAGAATGATTGCAGGATTTGACACACCAACAGAAGGCGAAATTCTTTTAAAAGGCGTCGATATTTCTAAATTGCCACCTTATAAAAGACCAATTAATACCGTCTTCCAAAAATATGCATTATTCCCAACTATGAACGTCTTTGATAATGTCGCTTTCGGATTAAAAATTAAGAAAGTCCCGGTCAAGGTTAAGAAAAATGGTCAAGAAGTGGTTAAAATGGTCCACCTTACCAAGGACATTATTAAACAAAAAGTTCAAAAGGCTCTAGAAATTGTCGATTTGGAACAGTTTGAGACGAGAGATATCCAAACTCTTTCAGGAGGACAACAGCAAAGAGTTGCTATTGCTAGAGCAATCGTCAACGAACCGGAAATCTTATTATTAGATGAACCTTTAGGCGCACTTGATTTAAAAATGCGTAAAGAGATGCAGCTCGAATTAAAAGAGATGCACCGCAAATTAGGTATTACCTTTATCTATGTTACACACGATCAAGAAGAAGCTTTAACCATGTCAGATACCATTGTCGTTATGTCTGATGGCTTTATTCAACAAATCGGTGAACCTAAACAAATATATGATGAACCAGCTAATGCTTTCGTCGCTGATTTCATTGGTGAAAGCAACATCTATTCTGGAACTATCTTCCCAGATCACAAAGTCAAAATTCTTAATAAATTATTCCCAATGGTCGACGATTTCCCTCTTCATGAGAAAGTCGATGTCGTTTTAAGACCTGAAGATATTATTATCAGCAAACCGGGTGAAGGCACTGTTGACGGAGTTATTAAATCTAAGATTTTCAAAGGTATCCATTATCAATATGTCATCATGGTTGGTAAAAATGAGGTTACCGCGCAATCAACGCTTTCTTTACCAGTTGACGAAAAAGTTTCAATTTCTGTAACACCAGAAAATATTCACATCATGAAACGCGATGCTACTGTTAACGCTTATGACGGATATATTACCAAAAACAACAAAGTTTGTTTTGCTGAATATGATTGGGAATGCGATGTTACTCAAATATTAAAAGGTTCAAGCATCGATGAAGATGGTTATTTAGTCGGACCGGATCACAAAAAATATGATTTAACTGACGCTGAAGTAAAAGTCGATGTCGATTTAAATAAAGTAATGATTAGCGATAACGTTGATGAATGCGAAGTTACCGGACAAATCATTCAAATGGTTTATAAAGGTGACCATTATCAATATTTAGTAAGAAATGAAAACGATGATTTTATTGTTGAAAACGAATGGACTTGGAACGAAGGAGATATCGTCGGAGTAACGATTAATAAAGAAGATATTAAATTGAAACTCAAAGGGGATATCAAACAATATGAGCTTTAGATTTCAAAGAAAATATCTCTCAATTCCTTATATCGTCTTCTTCTTATTATTTATCATCGTACCAATTTTCTTAATTATCTATTACGCTTTTACCGATAAAGCCACCGGAAATTTTTCTTTCATCAATCTGGTGCACTTTTTCTCGGACATGACCAATATCAACGTTTTAATAATTTCTTTGGTCTTTGCTTTAGCTACGACCGTCATCTGCTTGATTATCGGTTATCCGGTCGCTTATATTTTAGCTAACAAAAAATTCAATAAAAATAAGGTTATCGTCATGCTCTTTGTTATGCCGATGTGGATTAACTTCATCATCAGAACAGGTGCGACAAGAGACCTTCTTACATGGATTGGTTTAGGTGGAGGTACCCATCCAACTTTTGCGACATTAGTCGGCTTAGTTTATAACTATCTCCCTTTCACAATCTTACCTCTTTATTCAACAATGTTAAAAATGGACCGCTCATTAATTGAAGCATCAGCTGATTTAGGAGCTAACCCAGTTCAAACATTTATTAAAGTAATTATTCCTATGACGATGCCAGGCATTGTTTCTGCCTGCACGATGGTCTTTATGCCGACAATCTCGTCATACGTTATCAGTGACTTACTTTCTGAATACAACATTGTTTTATTCGGTTCATATATCGATCTTTACTTCAATCAAGCTAACTGGAACTTTGGAGCTTTCATGGCCTTGATTATGTTAATTCTCGTTGGCATTTCAGTTGTCGTCACTAGAAAATTTTCAAAAGAAGAAAATGCGAGGACATCATTATGGTAAAGAAAATACTAGCGAAGACTTATGTCTATTTCATTTTATTCTTGATGTATCTTCCAATCTTTTTATTAATCGTCTTCTCTTTTACTGATTCTGATTCAGTCGGTGTTTGGAACGGATTCACATTTAAACTATATGGAGACCTTTTCAAGAACAAAGAGTTAATGACCGCGGTTGGAAATACTATTCTTATCGCTTTTGTCTCAGCAATCGTTTCCACGATTATTGGCACCTTAGGTGCAATTGGTTCTTATTATTCAAAAAAGAGAACGAGAAAAGTTATCGAGGGTATAACTCAATTACCAGTCGTTAATGCTGAAATTGTTATGGCCTTATCGCTCGCTGTTCTTTTCGTCGCATTAGGATTTTCATTCTCTTTCTTCACTTTAGTCATCGGTCACGTTGTCTTAACTGTCGCCTTTGTCTTTTTATCAGTCAAACCAAAACTTCAACAAATGGACCCAAACATTTATGAAGCAGCCTTAGATTTAGGTGCTACTCCGCGCGTTGCCTTATATAAAGTTATGCTTCCAGAAATTCTTCCAGGAATTGTCTCAGGCTTTATGTTAAGTCTAACTTTATCACTTGATGATTTTATTATTACTCAATATCTGAAGGATCCATCATTTGAAACCATTTCTACTTACATTCAAAAGATTTTAGCAAAGCACCCAGTTCCACCTGAGGTTAGAGCTTTGACAACATTTATTTTCTTAATAGCTGTTCTTGCTGTCGTTGTCAATAACGTATCTGCCTACCGGCATTCTAAAAAAATTAATTCAATGAAGGAGGGCAAATAAATGAAATCTTTACTTATCTTGACTCTTTCAATTATCGCTATGAATGGATTTTCTTCATTTACCTTTAATGGAGATTACCAAGTGCATGAAAAAACAAATACTGTCTTAAAAGCTAATAACGATAATGTCATAACTATCTATAACTCTTCCGATTATATCGACGAAAGCTTAATTACCGCTTTTGAAGAAGAATATAACTGCACGGTCAATTACTATACTTTCGATACTAACGAAACCATGTATAACCAATTCACATTGCAGCCAGAAGGCACATATGATTTGCTCTGCCCGTCAGAATACATGATTCAAAAGTTAGTCTCAGAAGACTTAATTATTCCTCTAGACCGCAGCAAATTAACCACTTATAACGAATATGCCGCGCAAAACATCAAAAATAAACTTGATGAAATGCTCACAACCGCGCAAAAAGAGGATGGCAGCTACTATACATTAGGTGATTACGCCGCCGGTTATATGTGGGGAACCATGGGCATTGTTTATGATCCATCATATGTCGACGAAGAAGATGTCAAAACCTGGGATATCTTCTGGAATGAAAAATATCATAAAATGGCTTCAGTGAAAAATTCCATGCGCGATACTTATGTCGTAGGAATTCTTCATGCTTATCAAGATGAATTAAATGTTTATCGTCAAAAATATGAAAACGGTGAAATTTCCGCTTTAGAATATAACGCTAAAATCCAAGAAGTTTTTGACCGTCACAGCCAAGAAGATATCAATAAAGTTAGAGAAGAACTTATCTCCATGAAAAACAACATTTATGGTTTTGAAGTTGACTCTGGTAAAAATGATATCATCACAGGAAAAATTAAAATGAACCTCGCCTGGTCAGGTGATGCTGTCTATTCTATTGATACAGCTAGTGAAGAAGCTGATAAATATCTAGAATATTCCGTTCCTGAAGAAGGAAGCAATATTTGGTATGATGGCTGGGTTATGCCTAAAGGAGCCAACGAAGAATTAGCTTATGCCTTCATTAATTTCCTTTCTGATCCAGCCAATGCCGCTATCAACATGAATTATATCGGTTACACATCCTTTGTCGCTTCTGAAGAAGTTTTTGATCAAGTAGTCAACTGGTATGGAGCTCACGAATATTATGAAGGAACACCATACTCTGCCGAATTAGAAGATGTCGTCCACTATGGCGATAAATTCTACCTCTGCATTCAAGATGCTCAAGGTATCTTGCCGACTGACGAAGAATATTTTGAAGAATTACCAGAAGAGGATTGGCCGTTAACTACTCCGGTTGATTTATCTTATTACTTTGCTAGCAATCTTCCTGAAGGAAAAGCAGCACTCTGCTATCCTTATGAAGATACCGCTAATCAGTTAGAAGCTCAATATCCAACTGTCGAAATCATTAATCGCTGTGCTTTTATGAATGATTTTGGAGAAGATAATGCTAACGTCATTATTATGTGGAGCCAAGTTAAAGCAGCAACCAATATGGTTCCTTATTACGTAATCATTATTTTGGCTATCGCTTTAGTTCCTTGTTACTTCTTAATTAGATTTATCAAAGAAAAGCGCGAGCAAAAATATCTTTCAGACTTTAATTAAAAATAACCAGCTGTATGAACTAGTCAACAAAAAGTAGACAGTTTAAAAAAGCATCAATACCCCATGTCAGTTTTATACTGATGTGGGGTTTTGTATTTAAGACAGTACATTGGACGTTCGTAATTATAATAATTGATGTAA
>CALVKD010000090.1 GCA_944332525.1 uncultured Bacilli bacterium
ACCACCATCCCCTTCGCTCGGAACAGAGGGATTCTCGATGGTCGCCGGCATGTTTACAACCAGCGAAGCAAGTGCGGAATACGCAGCCGCTACGGCCTCGTTTGCCTTTTCTTCCTCCGTAAGGGACAGGTACAGGTCTTCCGCAGCAGTTACCGGAGCGGAGGCTTCGTCTGACAACACCGTCGCTTCGTCCAGAGCAGCGATCAAATCAGGATTTTCTTTATCTGCCTGCCAGGCCTGGCTTGCCAGCGCCCAGCTGTTGATTGCCGAGAGAATGCTCTCACGATCGAGCGCATCTACAGCGGCGATAAAAGCCTGTGCCTGCTCACTCATAGTCGAAGAATCCGGAGCAGGCTCCTCTGTGCTGGTACTGGCACTCTCGGAAGTTGCTGCAGAACTCGCTTCGGATGCGACTTCCGATTCAGGTACAGAACTGGAGTCCGGCTGCGGCTCGCTTGCCGACTCAGACACAGAACTGACCTCGCTCGAAGCAGGGATCTCTTCAGCGAGCACAGTCGCCGGCATCAGCGACATACACATAAGAAAAGCAAGGAGCAAGGCCGTAAAACGGTGCCTAAACTTGTATTTCTTCATAATTTCCTCCATAAAAACAGGCGCCTGCCATAAAGCAGACGCCCAAAGATGATTGATTCGGTTATTCAAAGGTGACAACCCAGTAGGTATATTGCCCCTGGTCGGTCGAGCAGAACCAACAGCCAACGCCCATTTTTGTGAACTGGTCACTGACAATGTTCGCATAATGGTCCGGTCTGTTCTTCCAGGCTTCGCAGACAGCGGCGGCGGACCCGATCGGACCACGAGCACAGATCTCACTGGCTGTTACCATACCGGAATGGTCAAAGGGACCACCGGCGACAAAACTCTCACACCGCGAGCTGGCCGTAGTACTCAGACTGTCGTCCATCTCCAAAGCGCCAAGCCCGACCGATGCGCGAATTGCGTTGATACCGTCCTGCACTGCCCAGTATGCGCTGTCAGTGCTGTCGATGTACCACCATTTGTCCGTCCCCTCAGCAACGCTGAACGGGATTGCACCAGTGGCAACAGTCTCGCTTGGTGCGGTCGTCTTGTCGGCTTGCACCGTTGACTCCGGGGCGGGAGAGGCTTCCTCAACCGGCTGTACAGAACTGGAAGGTGCAGAACTCAGAATCGGATCAGGAGTTGCGCTCGGCTCAGGGGCGCTCGTGGCAGCGGATTCCGGTTTGTCCGGAGATGATGCAGGGGTTGCCTCCGAAACACTCACGCTGCTTTCGCAAGATGAACTTTCCGAAGATTCCGCTGCAGGTGAGGCAGTGCTGCAACCTGCCAAAATCAGAGCTGACAGGATTACCGCGATCAGTTGTATTTTCATGTCACATCCTCCTTGTGCTTTTTCCTTATTACACGGATATGGCACAGCATTTACAACAGCTCAGCCGGATTTCAGCATATCGTAGCCTCTGTCTGCCTCCTCGAAGCACCGATCCAGGATTTCCTGAAACCGATTTTCATCCAATTCAGTGTCCAGCCAATGCGTGCTGCGGTAAGCATAGCACCCCACATCCTGATTGATCGCATGGCTGCCAAGCACACTGGTCAAGTTCAATCGGTTGACCAGCCGCTGTTTCTTGGCGCTACCCGGGTGATTGATGGCCTTCGCCAGGCTGATCACCAGCAGCGGATGCAGCGGAGAAATAGACACCTGCATGTAGTAGCCCTGGTAGGGCGCCGTCAGAGAAGTTTCATCCTGATCCTCGACCGGGAGCACCTGTGTAAGCATGACACGCGCATGTTCCGCCAGTTCTTTGCGGCGCTGCTGTTCTTCTTTGCTCATGAAATAGTTCATAATTATCCCCCCTTTCACCGCGGAGTAGCCACATGAGTGATGGCTCCCCAAATGCGGTTGGTCTCATGGTTGATTCCCAGGATACGAATCGTCACCCGGGCGCCTCTGGGAGGACGGCCTCGTTTCGGGTAACTGCACAGACAATCGATGCCGCCATCCAAAGCCACAAAAACCCCTGTGGTGTCCACCATACTCACGGTTCCCACATACCGGTTACCTACAGAGTATCGGCGCAACGCCTTTTCATACGGGTTTTCACCGGCCTGCTTGATGGAGGCGGCGACACGAATATGTTCACGATCACTGCGATCGATCCTGAGAATCTTGACCAAAATGCGCTGCCCGGGCTGGTACACGGCACTGGCATCCAGCATGCGCTGGTAGCTCAGTTCCCTCAGCGGGATGTAGGTTTCAAGCCCGAACAGATCCACAAAGATACCGGCTCTGATCACCGACACAACACGGGCTTCCGCGCATACGCCCTCATACAGCAGATTGTTCCCATCTCGGTCCGTACCGAAATAATAGGAACGGCGGCGGGCTGCCATAGCTTCCAGACGACTGGCCACTGCAATACCGGCTTCGCCGTCAATCCCTTTGACAATGTAGTCCACTTCCGCACCAAGCCGCTTGGTCAGAGTATAGTGCAGCACCTCTTCTTTGGACCTCCCGCGCAGATCTTCAGGGATTTCCACAGCCTCTTCTGCCGGAATCATAATTTTGAAATCACCGTGGTACAGGACTGCAAGGGACCGTGTGGGATTATCTGTGGGCCGCTCCACACCCTGAATGGTACCGGTCAGGATGCGTTTTGTTTTCATGGACTCGACCAGGTCCAGCAGAGCATCCCGGGCTTTATCGGCTTCGGTCTCTACGCTGAGCTGGCCATCAATGGAAACGGCGGTGGTTTTTGATTTGGCGCGGCGGCGCCGAGGTGCGGCGGGCTTTGCCGTTTCGCCGCCAGACGCGCTTTCCTCAGACTGACTTTTGCGGGAGCGACGGGATCGTGCCTTCGGCGCCTCTTCAGCCGGGATGCTTGCGCTTTCAGAGTCAGTCTGGAGGATGGGCACTTCTTCAGTCCCTTCGGCGTCGTCTTCTGATGTCAAAGCCTCCGTCGACTCCATTTCAGAATCAGTCTGGGAGAAGGCGGTTTGCGCTTCGCCTTCAGACACCTGATCCAAAATTTCTGTCGATGCCATTTCAGTCTGGGGAATCGCCTCAGTCAGAACATTCATTTCGTCATTCATTTGGTGCCTCCGTTATCATTAAAAATCTTCCGGCGGTGATGCTGAGCTGTACAGACTCGGTCGCATCTTTTTCCGTTCCGGTTTCGGTTCTGGGACGGGTTCCGGTATCGTGCGGGTTATAGAGGGTTGAGGAGTATAATCCAGAATACTGCGTTTCTCAATCTGAGCTGCCATGGGGAGCCTGGTGTAATCCAGCTTGTTCAGCTTCAAAACATTGTGGCCACGAATGATTACCAGGAGTTCTTCGTTCGGTAGCCGAAGGACCTCGTCAGGTGTGAGCAAACGCAGTTTGCCTTGGCCTTCCGTGTGCCGGTATTGCGGTATCATCTGCGCAACGGCGAGGGTTTGCCGAACCGTCATCGTGGTATTGATTTGGATACTCATGTCGCCGCTGCGCGCAGAAAAATATTCGGCGCTGATGTCATCGGTACAGCCGAGCATCAGCTGCACATCAGTATTACCCAGGATCTCAGCCCAGAGATTGTTTGGGTATCGATTCTGAAGTTGGCCAAGGCTTTGGATAGCAAGCATGACATAGATTGCACGACTTCGGATCACTGAAAGGGTTCTTGCGAAGTCCGAGCCGTCAGCGGCGCCGCCGAGTTTCCCGACGTTGTTGAACTCGTCGAAAACGAGATTGACAGGGACGGCGCAGCGCATCTGGGGAGTACTGTCCGCATAGCGAACCAGTTTGATGAACAGGAACGAGAAGAACAGCGATGACAGAAAGGCCATCGTGGCATCCTGGTCACTGAGGATCACAAAGTATGCGCATTTCCGTTTCCCGGGCGCCGTGAGATCTATGTCGTTTTGGCTGATGATCCGGCGCACGGCTTCGTTCTGGAGAACCTGTAGCCGCGTGCCGAGGCCGAGAATAATGCCTGAACGAACCGTGTCACTTGCCTGGGAAAACAGATTGAATGGTGCCCTGGCTGGATGGTCGATTGGCAGTTTCTCGAACATGGCGGTCAACTGTCGCTCGTTATTCTGGGTGAGCAGCTGATACACAGCGGCCAGGTTTTTCTGGTCCGGGCTTCTGGTTCGGTCCTGATCCACATAGAGGATGAGAGCCCTGAGCAGATTGCCCTCGCCGTTATCCCAAAAGTGATCGCCCTTTCCTTCGCTCGTGTTTCCAATAATCACATTGGTCAGAACCTGAGCAAGAAGAGTATCGCCATTCAAGTCGGACATGCAATTCCATGAATCCCCGTGTTGCGGGTTGACCAGATTGAAAACCCGCACCTCATACCCGTTCTTTTGGAACAGCGCAGCAAGGTCGCCGTACATCTCTCCTTTGGGATCTGTGATAATCGTGGATTCACCGCGCCGGATGATGTTAAACAGCGCCGGGCGAATCACGGCTCGGGATTTCATCGTTCCTGACGAGCCACAGATGGTAATGTG
>CALVKD010000091.1 GCA_944332525.1 uncultured Bacilli bacterium
ATATTGATGAGATGTTTGCATACTTCTCAATGAACGAGAAACAGCTGCTGACAATGACTCGTGATGAAAAAGGGTCAATTGCCGATATGATCAAGGCAATGCCGGAAGTTCAGTTGGTTCTGGCTGACGGTTCGATGTATCCTCTCAAAGGTAAAATCGAAACGGTCAGTGGTGTGATCGATCCGTCGACCGGTGCGGTTCAGCTGAGAGCGTTGTTTAAAAATCCGAATCGTGTTTTGCGTAGCGGTGCGACTGGAACCATTTTGGTGCCTAGTGTACTCGATTCGGTTATCGTTATCCCGCAGAGTGCAACAACTGAAATGCAGGATAAGAAATTCGTGTATGTCGTAGATGATAGTTCTAAGGTACACAACACTGAAATTACTGTCTTTGAACTTGAAGATGGTAAGAACTATATGGTTACAGGTGGTCTGAATGCCGGTGACCGTGTGGTGTTGGAAGGTGTTGCCAGCTTGCGTGATGGTGCCCAGATTCAGCCTATTACACCCGAACAATCAGCTGCCAAAGTAAAAGCGATGACTCAACCGCAGTCTGCTCAGGGCGCAGCGGCTGCTAAAGATAAGGCTGCACAGAAATAGAGATTGCTAAAACGAGGAAATCAATATGAAACTAGATAAATTTATTAAGCGTCCGGTGCTCTCGACGGTGATCTCAATCCTCATCGTCATCCTGGGTTTACTGGGGTTACTGACGCTGCCTATCGAACAGTATCCGAATATTGCCCCTCCAACAGTCCATGTAAGTACGACGTATCAGGGTGCTAATGCTCAGACTGTATTGAACAGCGTAATTGCTCCTCTTGAGGAGCAGATCAATGGTGTGGAGAACATGGATTATATGACCTCCACTGCTACTAATACTGGTAGTGCATCTATTTCTGTTTATTTTAAACAGGGGGTGGATCCCGATATGGCGGCGGTCAATGTCCAAAACCGTGTGGCTAAGGCTCAGGGTTTTCTCCCTGCTGAGGTTACTCAGGTGGGTGTCATCGCAGAGAAACGCCAGACCAGTATGTTGATGGGTTTCGCTTTGTATAGCGATGATGACCGGTACGATCAAAAATTCCTGGAAAACTACGCCAATATCAATATTGTGCCGGAGGTAAAACGTGTGCCGGGCGTTGGTGAGGCGATGGTGATGGGTACCGATTACTCTATGCGTATTTGGCTGAAACCGGATGTAATGGCCGAATATAAATTGATGCCTTCGGATGTTTCTGCTGCATTGGCTGAACAGAATATTGAAGCGGCTCCGGGCCAATTCGGTGAGCAGGGCAATCAGTCTTTCCAGTATGTGATGCGTTACAAAGGACGCTTGCAAACTGAAGAGGAGTTTGAAAATATTGTTATTCGGGCGACTGAAAATGGCGAAGTGCTGCGTCTGAAAGATATTGCCAACATTGAATTGGGACGTTTGACATACGGTTTCAGTAATGAGGTAAATGGCCATCCTGGTGTGACTGTAATGGTGTTCCAGACTGCCGGATCAAATGCCACTTCAATTATCCAGAATATTGAAAAATATCTGAAAGAGATTGAACCGACACTGCCTCCCGGAATGAAAACAGAGGTCATCATGAGTGCCAATGACTTCCTTTTCGCCTCTATTCATGAGGTGGTCAAGACGTTGTTGGAGGCCTTCCTGCTTGTGGTGATTGTAGTGTATGTCTTTCTGCAGGATTTCCGTTCAACGTTGATTCCGTTGATTGCGATTCCGGTTGCATTGATTGGTACCTTCTTTGTGCTGTATGTCATAGGATTCAGCTTGAACCTGTTGACTCTTTGCGCTATGGTCCTTGCTATTGCGATTGTCGTCGATGATGCGATCGTGGTTGTCGAAGGTGTACACGCCAAGTTGGATCAGGGGTGTCAATCGGCGCGTAAGGCTTCTATCGATGCGATGAGTGAATTGGGCGGTGCTATCGTCTCAATTACTTTGGTGATGATGGCCGTGTTCATCCCCGTGAGCTTCATGACGGGGACCTCTGGTACTTTCTACCGCCAGTTTGGTTTGACTTTGGCTATCGCTATCGGTTTGTCTGCGATCAACGCATTGACGTTGAGTCCGGCACTGTGCGCCCTGTTCCTGAAACCTCACGATCCGAATAAGGAGGAGAAAAAGACATTTGTCACTCGGTTCCATAACGGTTTCAATGCGGCATATTCTACGTTGCTCCAAAAATATAAGAAGAGCGTGCTGTTCTTTGTTCAGCATCGTTGGATCGCTTTTGGCGGTGTTGCATTGGGAGTTTTCTTGTTGGTTTTCTTGATGAAAGTAACACCGACAGGTTTGGTTCCTAACGAGGATACCGGTACTGTTTTCGCTGTATTGGATATGCCTCCTGGAACTTCTCAGGAACGTACACAAAAAGCTCTGTTGCAGTTGGATAGTTTGATCGCGGCCAATCCTGCGGTTAAATCGCGTACCACCATTACCGGATATAGCTTCATTGCTGGTCAGGGTAATACTTACGGTACCATCATTGTAAAACTGAAAGATTGGGCTGAACGTGAGGATATCGAAAAGTCGGATCTGAATTCGGTAATTGGCTCACTGTATGTGCAGGCTAAAATGGGTATCTCCGATGCTAATGTCTTGATCTTCGGTCCCCCGATGATCCCTGGATATAGTTTGAGTAACGGTTTCGAATTGAACCTGCAGGATAAAACGGGTGGAGATTTGGATCGTTTCTTTGAAATAGCCAATCAGTTCTTGGCCAAATTGAATCAGCGGCCAGAGATTGCAGCTGCACGTACTTCATTTAACCCGACCTTCCCGCAGTATATGATCGATATTGATGCTGCAAAATGTAAACAGGCCGGTATCTCTCCAAGAGATATTCTGACTACTTTGCAAGGGTATTACGGAGGTCTGTATGCTTCGAACTTTAACAGTTTCGGTAAATTGTATCGTGTGATGATTCAAGCAGATCCTTCTGCTCGTATCAGTCCTGAGACGTTGAACCAGATTAAAGTGAGAAACGGCTCTGAGATGGCTCCAATTACGCAGTTTATGAGTTTGCGTAAAGTGTACGGACCAGATAATATCGATCGTTTCAATATGTATACTTCTATGTCTGTTAATGGTTCGGTTGCTGCTGGATATAGTTCAGGTGAAGCAATTCAGGCTATTCGTGAAGTGGCTGCTGAAACGTTGCCTCAAGGTTATGGTTATGAATTCTCAGGTATGACACGTGAAGAGGCAAACACCGGTACCAGTACAACTGCATTGATCTTCGTGCTTTGTATGGTGTTCGTCTATCTGCTTTTGAGTGCACAGTATGAAAGTTACATCTTGCCGTTGGCCGTATTGCTCTCGATTCCGTTTGGTTTGGCAGGTTCATTTATCTGCGCTCAGTTTATGGGTGTCGATAACAACATCTATATGCAGGTCGGTTTGATCATGTTGATCGGTCTGTTGGCTAAGAACGCCATCCTGATTGTCGAGTTTGCAGTTGATCGTCGCCGTCAGGGTATGAGCATTCTTTGGTCTGCCATCGCCGGTTCTGCTGCCCGTCTCCGTCCGATTCTGATGACGTCGTTGGCAATGGTTATCGGTCTGTTGCCGATGATGTTTGCTTCAGGTGTGGGTGCTAACGGTAACAGTACGATCGGTACCAGTGCTATCGGTGGTATGTTGATCGGTATGTTGACACAGATCTTTATCGTACCGGTACTGTTCGTGGCCTTCCAATCTCTCCAGGAGCGCTTCACGCCGATGGAGGTGGAACCTGCCGATATTGATGCAGAGATGGAGAAACTCGCTTAATGTGCGGAATGTGTGTAACTTTAAGAATTGTTCAATATGAAAATTAAATATAGTATCTTGTTGGTAGGAGGTGCGGCGATGATGTTGCTCAGCAGTTGCAACATCTACCGCAACTATACCAGACCCAGCGAGGTGACTACCGCCGGTATGTACCGTGATACGCTTTCGTCAAGTGATACCTTGCGCGGCGATACCATTTCGATGGGAAATCTTCCTT
>CALVKD010000092.1 GCA_944332525.1 uncultured Bacilli bacterium
CTCCGATAATTCAATTATATTTATTGAACTCCAAAAAGTCAACACTTTTTCGCGCATATCTTGATATTATTATCTTGATATGGCATAATGAGGGCGGCGAACAGGGCGTCACGATAAAACAAACACAAACGAGGTAGTTTGATGATTTCTAATAATATTTTGATAATGGGATACATTGCGCTCGCACTAATTATAATGACGCTGTTTTCGGCATGTCTCGTCCTCCCAAAATCAATGGGAGAAAAGACGCTTGCGGCAATTATGTCATGCGCCTCCATTTTATTAGCGCTAATATATTTTTTACTCCTGCTCTTTACTGTAATTCCATCCGGCTTTTATTCGGTCCCCGTTTCGCTTTATTTGTATGACGATAAAACAGGCGAAGAACTATTTGAAACCGGTTTTGCAGAAATTGACCTGCAACGCATTGACAAGTATGAATTAGTGGCCATCACCGACAACTCAAACAATGTTCTATTTCAGGATATTGGAATGTCTGGGGTGCCTGAAAACGAAGAAGAATTTGAGGTTTATGCCAAAAAAGGCGTGAGCGTAAGCGCTACTATTCAACCCATAGCTTTAGATCAATTAGGCGTTTCACCCATTGATATTATTAAAGCGGACATCCCAGGCACAGCGTGCTGCTCCATTTCACTGATAATCAATCTATTTGTCATCACTAAATTTGCGCTTACAAGCCATTCGTCCGACAAATATATTGCGTGAACATGGGAACACAAATAAACACCCCCCGAGCCATAAGGCCCGGGGGTTTTGTCATTTAAGCAACTGATATAGAGCTTCCGCGTCACCCCTTGTGTAGCCATTCTGCATGAGGGTTTCGATGAAGTTCTTTTCTCGGCTGCCGGGGATGGAATTGCCTTTTGCGTTCTTGTCGGCTCTGACATCGGAAGTAAGCTCGTCCGCAACCAGATAAGGGATAACCTGTTCGGCGCCGCCGGTAAGATACATCGCGGCAAGCATTTCGCTTTTGCTTGCGTCACCGCTTTCAATGTCGCTTACAAGCTCGTCGTAAAGAGATGGCACGACCTGATACTTTGCAACATCGTTTGCAAGGTCATAGACGCCCTTGACAACATCTGCCTGCACTTCTGTATCTGCCATGTTGTACTGCGGATAATCGTACAAGCTTTCAATCATCTGGTTCGACGCCTGCCCCTTCGTTTGCTTCGCAAGGGTGTAGTCGTCTGGAGACAATCTGATTTTCTCTCCGTCCACCGTGACGCTGTTGCCGAACAGCCCAGGAAGCATGCCGGTATCCCCAGTCTGCTGGTAGAGGCCTTCCACAACATCATCGGCCACCGTTCGTCTGTCTGGAGAATAATAGCCGGGCGACAACATGTTGTAGGCAAGGCGGCCCACAAAGCTTCCTCCGGGGTTTTCCTGCTCACGTCCCCACACGTCGATGTATGGCTGGTTCTGCGTGGACTGCCCGGGAATTTTGTTCTGCATACGCTGGATGTTTTCATCAATCTTCCCGGCGGCTCCTTCGAGTTCTGAATAGACTGTACGTCTGGTTGGATCGTATGCCCTCGCAACAGCCCCAGATATGGACGGAACGCCTTGCGTAAAAAAGTTAGAAAACGCCTGTGTCCCCATCGCCACAAACGGATTGTTCCCGGCGTATGTGGCTGACTGTATTGCGCTGTTAATGCCAGACAGCATTGTGGTGTCAAATGCAGGCTCAATTACATTTAGAGTTGCATTAACAAAGTCGTCAAAACTTAGGTCCTCATTCTCAAACTCCTTTCCTAACTGCGCGCCTGCAAGAAGAGCCATTGCGCTGGGGCCTGCCCAGTCAATTGTGTACGTTCCGCCCCACGGGAGATTGATGGAATAGCTTTGAAACCCTTGACCAGATTTGAGCAACTGCTCTTTCTTGTTCTCTGGGCCTACAGAGTTAATGTACCCACTCATGCCAAACCAGGTGCCAAGAAGAAAGATAGCTGTGCCAGACAGCCCCTGCGAGATATTGTCGATAAACTGGCTCGCGGTGATTTTACCGTTTTTCAGGTTTATAAACCCCGTCACGGTATTCAGCACAAGGCCAGCCGGACTGTAATTCACACCTCTTCGGATGATGTTTAGGGGAGTTGATTTGAACGGCACAACACCGCCAAGGAAAACCTTTCCAACCGGATGGCGCTTTTCAATCATCGAAAGGGTCTCCGCCAATTTGTTGTACTCGGTGTAGGTCGCACGCAGCGCTTCCTCTACAGCGTACTCACGGGCCGCGTTAAGCTGCTCTTGCGTTGCCTTCGCGGGGTCAATGTTCTGCGCTTTCAGGTAGCCAGCAAGGGAATCCACATAGGCGCTGCGTTTGAACAGCATATCCTCTGCGGAAAGCGCATTGCTGTTTGCACGATAGAGCCACGACAACGCACCAGTTGCCTTGTCTGCGGCTGCTCTCGCGCCACGCGCGACAGCGCCGCTCGCGTCGGTCTTTCCCCACTGTCCGTTGATTTTGAACGGGTCAACGCGGCTTAGGATTTCTCCCTTGTCGCTGTATTTCTTTGCTCCCGTAAGGTCGCCCATTACATTGTCAAGGTCTTTCTTCGCGAACGCCTTGAGCGCCTTGTCGCTCTCGCTGTTCCCGAGGAACGCTTTTGTCCGTTGGGACGGGTCGAGTTTCCCTTTTTTGACGTAATGGCTCTCAATGGCTGCGCCTATCAGGTTCTTAAACTTTCGGGCGGGGATATTCACAGCATTTGACAGCACATTGCGGATGTGCGTTGCAGGGTTAGACAGCATGGAAAGATAGCGCCACGCATTCCACCGTGTGCCCCAGTCTGCGGGAAGCTGGTCCGCCACATACTGATAGATGTTCTGCATGGCGTCGTTCTGCGCCTTTGTGTCTGTTGCCTCCATCAGCGGACGTGCCAGTTCTTCGGGGATTTTGATGTCCTGGAAACCATCACCAAGCTGCTGTTTAAGCTGACGGTTAAAGCTGTCCACCGTCTGCTGCGCATAGTACAGTTTGCCTTCCGGCGTCATGCGCTTCAACAGGCGCTGTGCCTGCAAATTCTGGCCGGCTTCGGTTGCGATTCTGGCAAGGTCTCCGGCCAACTTCATGGAGGTTTCCGTGTCACCATTCTTGGCGGCCAGAGTGTAAAGGAGCTGGCCCTGCACGATCTGCTCCTTGTTGAGAGAAGCACCGTCGCGCATGAGGCCGTTCCAGTATTCCAGTGTTTTCTGGTAGCCATCCTGTTCGACTTTGGAAACAGCTCTTGCGAGGCTGTCGGCGTCGCGCTTCACGTTATGCGAAAACAGGCCATCCTCAACGCCCTTCTCAAACATGCCAACCAGTTCATCGGTAGTCTGCGGAGCCTCCATGAAGGTGCGCGCGCTTGCGCTCACTCGGTCTGTTCCGTCTGTGCTGATCGGCACGTCCACAACGCGCGCGGCATTCTCGCCCGGTGCGATTGTGCCATATTCTGCCTGCATGCCGGCATAGCTGCGGGGGTTGTGGCGCATTGCACCAATGCTTTCAGGCAGGCCGTCATACAAAGACGGAGGTGCGTTGTCAGCTGCAACAGTGCCAGCCGGCATGTCGGGTTCAAGGGAAGGAACATCCGCAGACTGACGCAGGAACTGGCGCGTTCCGCTGCTGGTGTCCGGCAGCTTCATGCCGGTGGCCTGCTCAAAGGCCGCGCGGTTCACGCCGCCCGGCTTGAGGGTTACAAGCTGTGCGTTCGTGAGTTTTCCGCTGCGCCATGCGTGCACCACATCGTCAGCGCCGCTCT
>CALVKD010000093.1 GCA_944332525.1 uncultured Bacilli bacterium
TACTCACGAGCATATGTATGTGGTCTGGACATGCTTCTGCTTCTATGATCTCTACCCCTTTCTGTTCGCATAATTTCCGAAGTATTTCTCCGATGTCTTTCCTCAATTGCCCGTATATTTCTTTCCTCCCGAATTTCGGCGCAAAGACGACACTATTCTCAATCACACAGACTTATATGAATACAAGCACGGGAAAATGTTAATGCATTTACACTTTTGCTTTGAATGTGTTCCTACAGAACAAACTCCTGCGGCAATGCTAAAATACTACCGGCAGCGAAAGGGTCTAACCACACGGCAGTTAGCCGAAAGTATAGGAGTTGTACCCGCAACAGTGTTAATGTATGAGCGTGAACGATTCCCGATACCATATCAAACAGCCGTTGCTATGGCTGAAGTCCTTGAAATCGATAGAAATCTGCTCTTCGATGAGTTTGCTCAATTTATGGATTATCCTTATAGTGTTAGACTTCATGAAGTCAGGAAAGCATACAGATTAAATCAAGCAATTTTTGCTGAAAAAGCAGATATTAGTTTGAGTATCTATTCCAAGTGGGAAAGTGGCTCACGTCAGCCATCAAGAAAGATGTATGAGCAATTGGTAACCACATATCCCGAAATAAACATATGAAAATACAGCGTATCTGTGATATAGCAGGTACGCTGTATTTTTTTATCGGCACATTGGTTTCATTACCTATCTTTATGTAAAATAAAATCACACTAAAACACAGGAGGAAAACACTATGAAAAAATCATCGTTTGAACAGATGGGCGATACATATCGTCAGATTGGAGATTATCTGCTGCCTGATCTAATTTGCCACTCAAAGAAGACCATCCCATCGGTGTGTAGGAACAGCAGTACGCCCGGTATTTAAAAAACAGCATCACAAAATTCTGTACTATAATCTGTTGGCAAGTGGGAAACTGAACGCTCATCTTGCCGAAATTGACAAACAAGCGACAGATATGTGTTTTCGGTTAGTGAAAGAACTTGCAGAACAAGAAGGCATTACAGAAGCACTAAAAGCTGAATGCCAAATGGAATGGGCTAGTCGTATAAACAACATACATAATCAAGCTGCAGAGATTGTGAATTCTGAATTTATTTATCCATAAACAAAATGGCATAGGATTAATCAGAATCCTATGCCATTTTTAACGCAGGCATATTTCAAAAATATACCTTGAATTTAAATAACTGTATTCAGATTTTCACACGGAACTGCTTTTTCATATTTTTCAGATTAAGCAATAAAACACCGGTCAGAATGATTAATATTTTTAATAATCACAGCAGCAGGTTCATCTTATTTATATAAATCTGAATAATCCTCAACTATAATTCCCTTAGGCTTCCTTCTGCGGTACATCCGCATGATTTCATCGCCATCCACCATTGATCCTCCTGCTGTTTTGTGATCGATCCAGAATATCATTCCGTTTTCTGAAAAATTGGAAGAATCAAGCATATACCCCATATCATAGCGTTCAAAGTAATCGTTCTCGTAATTATACTTATCCCGTTTCATGATAAAGGCAATTTTGGCATTGATATCAATAAAAAGAATAATGGCAGCGGCAATGGCAATGGCAATTTTGGGATCAACGCAGCCATCCAGGCAATACCCGGCTCGTTTTTGTAAGATCTCCTCCAAATTTGTCCGCAAAAACGGTTTCATGCCCGGCAAGGATTTTTCTATTGCTTCCACAAATGTTTCTATTTTAGAGCTGTTATACGAATTGTCAGTATATGACAACAGGCAGTTACTCACAATAAACGCTGAGTACTCCCCGCGCGCATCGGCAGATGAAATCATCCGGTACGCTTGTTTTACAAGCTCTATGCCAATTTTTATGCGGTCTTCCGTGCTTTCCGGCAGAACAAACTCTTTTATTTTATCCATAGTTTGCGGTATCTCTTTTTGTACTGCCGATGTTTTGCGTTTGCTCTGCTTTGTTCCGCCTTGCTTGGCTGTTTTTAACCGTTCGGCCGTTTCCGGATAATTTTCCTCAAAAAAGTCTATAGCCGCCGCAATATCCTCTGCTGACAGCTTCGGCAGATTTTTTGCTATATATTCGAAGATGAAATCAGCACGAGATTGGTTTACCTTTTGGCTCTCCAAAAGTTTAAATGTTTTTTTCAGAACCTCGGATGCATTTGTATTTGCTGCATTAATAAATTTGAGATAAGATTTTGTTGACATATTAGCAAGAATATAAGCGAAATCATCCGATGTCACATTATCCGTGTTCATGTGAGAAAGAACAAACGCATTTACTTTACTGTGCTGTAATACATGATCTGGAAAACGAAATTCTATATGATCCGGAAAAACATTACTGTCTATTTGGGGACAATAGCTTCCAAAATACACCGTTTTTAACTTTGTACAACCTTGAAAAGCATCTCCTTCAATTTGTGTTACACTCTCCGGAATATGCACATCTGTAAGGCTGCTGCATCCGTTAAAAGCAAACATGCTAATTTTTGTTACACCCTCTGAGATGTTTATTTTAGTGAGACCTGTGCATCCTCCGAATGTATACCGTTTAATTTCTGACACAGTGCCCGGAATTGTTATTTCTGTAAGATTGTAACAGTTATAAAAAGCGCTTTCTCCAATTTTTGTTACAGTGTTTGGAATAACAACCTCCTGCAAGGTGTCGCGACCGTAAAACGCACCCAAGGCAATTTCTGTAACCCCTTGCGGAATAACAACATGACTGTTTTTAGAATAATATCCGTAAAGACGATTTTTAAGAATAACAAGCCCCTCTTGATTGCTGAGTCCTTTGCAATCACCAAAAGGATTTCCATCAATATCAATTTCATTGTCGGGAAAATCAATTTCTTTCAGCTTTTCGCAGCATGCAAAAGCGCCTGTTCCAATTTTTGTTACAGTGCTTGGAATAACAACCTTCTGCAAGGTCTTGCAACGGTCAAACGCCCACTCGACAATTTCTGTAACCCCTTGTGGAATAACAACATGACTGTTTTTAGAATAATATCCGTAAAGGCGATTTTTAAGAATAACAAAACCCTCTTGATTGCTGAGTCCTTTGCAATTACGAAAAGGATTTCCATCAATATCAATTTCATTGTCGGGAAAATCAATTTCTTTCAGCTTTTTGCAGTTTTCAAAAGCATAATCTTCAATCTTGTTTACAGTATCGGGAATTCTTATTTTAGTGATGTTGCTGCAGTCGGAAAACGCCGAGTATTGAATTTCTCGTACACCGTCAGGCAGAATTACTTGCGTCAGAGCTTCACAATCTGAAAATGCGGAGCAACCAATTGTACTTACACCGTCCGGAATTGTAACGATTGTTTCGCCCTCCTCTGGTATGTACCTTGCCAGAATCCCAAGTCTAATTTCAAATGCCACAATAAACACGCTCCTTTTGTAATATTTATTTTGCTTTATACCGTTTACATCATTCTTCTGTAAAGCTTAAAAACCCCTGCATAAATGCGCTGGGAAACTGGAACTTCTTATCGGCAGTTCCGAACACTACAGTAATCAGTCCTCCACTGATTTCTTTGACCATTCCCGTGCCAAATGCCTTGTGTTTTACCTTGCACCCCACCACAATGCGGGACAAATCCACCTGCTTTTGCGGTACAGGTTCTGCCGGTTTTGGTGCTGGCGGGGTATAGCGCGGCTTTTCCAACTGCCGCCCATACGCAGCCGTTTTTTCTGCAATCTTCTGTGCATCCTGCTTTTCCTTTTGGGGCTGTTCCATCTTCCTGACAGCATCCGTAAAATCCCAAAACGGTTTTTCCGGCAAATCATCTGCCGAAGGAATCGACGCTTCCATGGACGCCTGCTGTAAGGCGAACATGCTGTTGTAGTCCTCATCTGAAATAACCGTATCCCAGCCGCCACGGTTTTCGCCTTCATGCCGGTTGATGCCGGTATAACTCAGGCTTGTATCTTCATAACGCTTAAACTTATAAACCGCATCGTTCATCAGCGAATCATTAAACACGCCGAGAGATACTAGCAACTCGAAATCCTTGACATCCAGACCCGTTACTTTCTTAAAAAGCCCCGGCTCCAGCTGTGTGATGACATCCTTCAAACAGCGCTCCCGGTAATCAGTCAGATACATGAAAACCGGAATGCGGGTGGCGAACTTAATCAACTTCTCCTGAATCTGTTTGCGTTTGGATTTATACTCTTTTTCTTCCTCGCTCAGTTCCTTTTTCTCTTTCGGCGTAAGTTTTTCTGTGCCTTCTTTCTTTGCCTTTTTTACGGCTTCGGACTTGTTGATAATGGTCTGTATATCCTCATTTAGACTGCGGAATCCCTCGATTTTCATCAGAGCATCCATCGCCGCCGGATTTGCCATCAAGCGGGATAGAGTATCGTTATCCACATTGACGAGCAGCGCACTTTCCCATCGCTTGGCAAGCAGGGTGGCAGATGTGCCTGCCATGGCGATGTCCAGAACCTCGCCCGCATCAATTTGCCGCATGGTGCTGCCGTCGTAGGCAATGACCGGCAAGAAATTGATAAACTCCGCAACCTTCTTTTCCGGATTGCCTTCGTCAATATTCAGGCGGCAGCTGTAATCGGAAATCTGCTTGAGCGCCCGGTCGAGAGCAAAGTCAAACACATAACATTCCTGCTTGACAATTTCCTTTTTGCCGCCGTCTGTCGTGATTTCCCACGGACTC
>CALVKD010000094.1 GCA_944332525.1 uncultured Bacilli bacterium
CTTGTATAAACATTATACTGGATTAGAAAATATGAGCGATTTAATTGAACAAGATGGGCAGTATATGAACTTTACATCCGAACCTTGGGTAATTTTGTCCCCCATAGAGCAATCTATAAAAGAAAAACTAGAGAAATATGGCACCCCATTAAAAGATTGGGATATTGAAATAAATTATGGAATTAAAACTGGGTGTAACGAGGCATTTATTATCAACGAGGCAAAACGAGCGGAACTTATAAAGAAAGACCCTAAATCGGCAGAGATTATACGACCGATTTTACGAGGCAAGGACATTAAACGATATGGATATGATTTTAAGGGATTGTATCTAATTGCAACCCATAATGGATATAAAGATGTTCCAAGGGTAAATATTGATGATTATCCTGCAATTAAAGAATGGCTGGATAATGGCGGTATTGCATATAACGGCAAAGAATATAAAGGATATGAAATTATAGCCAAAAGAGCAGATCAAGGTGATACACCGTATAATCTTCGTAGCTGTGCTTATATGGACGATTTTTCTAAGCCGAAAATTGTATATGGTCAATTTAGAAATGGGGCATTTGCACTAGATGTAAATGGGTGCTTTTTAAGTAGTAATGAATATTTTGTTTTTGCAGATAGTTTGAATATTAAATTTTTATTAGGATTATTAAATTCTTCTATATTTAAATATTTTGGTAGCATATCTATGAACTCGCTAGGAGGAAATACAACCATTGCCCAAAAAGATATCTTTATCAATTTTCCAATTATAAATTTATCTTCAAAACAACAATCAGAGATTGTATTTTTAGTGGATAAAATTTTGCAGCAAATTATGTATAATAATGATGTTAGTGATATTGAAAACGAAATAGACGATCGCCTATATACCTATTATGCTTTCTCTAAAGAAGAAAGGGAATGCATATTTCGCCGAATAACGAGTTGAGAAGTTATACTTTTTCACTTAATTCTGTTTTGATAAAAAGTATTTCTTCGTTGCTTAGTGGTATCTCGCTAGCTTCCATAGTAGGAACAGGTAGTTTGGTAAGATTATTTACCTTGAATTCTTTATCTATCCCCCCTCCCATATAGAATCTTTTAAATGCAAACCAATACAGATCGGAACATAATTTGTTTAATAAATAATCTAAATGCTCACCAGTAATAATATATCCTGTATCATTGGTAAACATACCTTCGGTTTCATATGCAAAACAGGGTTCTTTTGTGGATATTCTTGAAAAAACAATTTTCGGCTTAGAAAAATCGTCCCAATAATTTATACTATCTTGAGTTTCAAACCATTTATTATTCGTTTTTTTGCGAGATTTAAATTTAATGCCCCCTACAATATGCTCAGCTCCTGTTTGTTCTAATCGTAATTTGCCAGTACCGATTGGAGATTTTGGTAATACCCAATCGCCATTTATCAACCAATCTTTGACAGCTGGGAAGTGTTCTATGTCGTAATGTTTGCTTGGAAAGGTGCAAATCAAATATAAATTTGCAAATTCGTACGAATATCTTTTTATATCACGGCCTCGTAAAATCGGTCGTATAATTTGGGCCGAATTTGGATCTTTGGCTATTAATTCGTTTTTCTTGGCCGCATCTATTATAAATGCTTCGTTACATCCTGTTAATATTCCACGGTATATATTTACATTCCAATTCTTTAACGGTGTTCCATATTTTTCTATTTTAGCCTTGATTGATTGTTCTATTGGAGAAAGGATTACCCAAGGCTCAGAGGTAAATTTCATATACTGACCATCTTGTTCAATTAAATCGCTCATATTTTCCATACCAGTGTCTTTTGGTCTAGACCAACACCAGGTTTGATTAGATTTGCTTAAAGAGTTCTGAACCAACAAGATATTAGTATCAACGGTGGCACTTTTAAAAACTTGCCCACCCATATCGACCAACAGCTTAGGTGTATATTTCGTTGAAAACAAATGTCTTAAACCTTCGCCATAGCCAGATCGCAACCATTTATTAGAAGTTATATAACACAAATGACCATTTGGTTTTAAAAGTTGCATACCCTTTTCATAAAATAAACAATACAGATCGATACTGCCTGTCTTTACCTGCCATTTTTTGGGGTCAGAGTAATAAGTTTTCAATTCGCCTTTTATTTCTTCAAGGCTGATGTATGGCGGATTTCCTATAACTATATCAAAGCCATCTTCTAATCCAAACATCCATTTATAATCAAAAAATCCGGCCGAAGCATTTTGATTATACGGATCCCATTTAGCAATTTCCTTTGCTTGTCGTTGCAGTTCAAAAGTAGCATCCATTCCATTTGCTTCCAGCACTTTTGATAATTCTTTTCGCAGATCTTTGTCTCTATCACGGTATTTATGTTTTTCTTCCCAGGTTTTTGCATTAAAATGCTGGTGTCGTATACGATTTATTTTGTGTTGAATTTCTTCTATTTCTGTATCACCAAACAATGACATATTTCTGGGTTTTTCTATGTCTATTAGTGTATTTGCGGACACAAACTTGGTTTCTAAATTCGGCAGCTGTGCAATTCCATAATTATCATTTGGATTATCATTCTTTTCTTTTTGATCGCATATCAATGAAATAAAAAATCTAAGTTTGCTAATTTGGACAGCAATTGGCTGAATATCAACACCATAAATACAGTTTTCTATTAGTTGTAGCTTTGTATTATAAGGATCAAGTTCAGGATCAATATCTTTCAATCTGTCCATTATATTGTTTAATATTCCCATAGGGAAAGCCCCAGAACCACAGGCCGGGTCTATGATTTTTATTTCTTGTAATGCTTTTTTTATATCAGATTGCTTTGTTTCAAAATCTTTGCCTATAACTGTCTCAAGATAAGCATTAATGGAATTATCAACCATATAATCCACTATTTCTCTTGGTGTATAAAAACTTCCCGAGCTTTTTCTCGCACTTTCCCCCGTTTCTGGGTTATATACGGCCAACAAATTTTCAAATACTTTGCCCAATAATTCTGGGTCTAATGCTACTTCTATATCACTGCTGGTATTTTCTTCTACGGTAAAATTATATTTTTTGAAAATATTTATAATCCCATTAACTGTTTTTTCTTTTGAATCTATGATGGTCTTATGTTCATTAGCAAAGAACAGTGCATTTGGGACAAATGCTCGTTTTTTAGGTACATCATCACGGCTGAAGCCGTCATAATACTCAATTTTGGGTTTTGGATTATTTTTTGTTTCATCTTCTATTTCTTCTTTTATTTGATCCAGGCATTCAAATAATCCACCATTTAAGAAGGGGACAGGTTCAAATAATTTAATTATATCTTCGTGTGATTTCTTAAACCAAGTTGTTTGATTTTTACGACCGTCATTATCGCGAAACAAAGTTTTTATTCCATATTCACGATGTCCAGCAGCAAATCTTCTTTCATTAATTTTTTTGTTTAATGAAGCAAAAAATAAATTTTGTAATATAGCATTATAATAATTACCTTCTGTATAACTGTCTGGATTAAAAGATACTAAAATATCTTCTTTCAATTTTTGTTCATTAAATAAAACATCTGGAACAAAACCCTTCTGTTTGATAAACCACACAAACATTAATCTGGTAATTAAACGGATTAAATGCTTTGGCAAAAAGCTTCTGTCATCATCTGGGTCACAGGAATTATTTGGGTAATGAACCCCCGCTTCTTCTGATGAAGCCCACATATACCAATCATATAATTCACCATAAAATGCACTGGTAAGAGTTTCTATACTGAAGCGATTGCCTAAATCTTCTAAACCCTTGACCCGACCCTTTTCAATCAAAAATTGTGTTGGGGTTTTAATATGTTGTCCTTTCCCAAGCAAAAAGGAATATCGTTTTGAAGGGGTTTTATCCCATTCTACTTTTCCTTCCTTATTCCACTTTGGAGACATTTTTATAAAAGAAAATCTCCAAACTAAGGGATCTCCTTCTCGGACAAAAGCAACCAAAGCATATGTGATTTGGTTGTTTTGCATATACTTAACCATCTCGTTTGATAATGTGACACGGGCATCTGCTTTGGCTGTGTGTATTACCTCAAAAATTTGCAAATTATCCAAAGATGGAACGGTGCCTAAATTTAATATATCCTTTATCAGCCCGCGACTTATAAGAGGTTCTTGAAGCTGGGTGGGACGGTAATCATTTGGCAAGAACTGATCTTCTAAAAATTGTTGAAAACTATCGCGGTCGTATGCTTCGTCTAAGTAGATCATATCATTTCCTCCGCCAAGATGACATTTTCTGGCTCTTTATCTATTTTGTCTGCAGATTTCAGAATATGTAATAAAATCTCTATAGAAATGCTTTCTTTTAATTTTTTACAATCTTTTGCTTTGTTTATTGGGGATAAATCTGGCAACCCATCTAGTTCCAGTACTTTAAATAGCAGTTCCAGATACTCCTTATCACATTGCTCATCATTACTATTCAACATAGCCCGTACTTTTGACAATGCTTTGACTCGCGGTGTACTAACTTTTGCCTTTTGGGTTGTAAACAGATTGTCTTTAATATTTTGGTATACATTATAAAAACTTTCTGAGACCGCTATTGATTTTTCGTTTTTAGAAGCCTCAAACAAAGGAATTGCTTCTTCTGGTGATATGTATTCTGGTGCTTCATCATAAGGTTGTTGCCATTTGAAAACACATTCGCCCCCCCGTTTCCCAAACACGATTATACCAGGATGGCCATTAGATTTTGTCCTTTGTATTTTTGTTCTCGGGTTAATAGCCAGTGCTTCTTGGTATTCAAACAGTTTTTTTGTGTTTTCCCATTCTTCGCGATATTTTGTGTCCCAAGATAATTCTTCTGACTCTTCTTTGGCCTTATTAAACTCATTATTAAATTTAGATAAAGTCAACTTTTCTGTTTTGTCTAAAATCTTGGTATCCCCGCCCATAATGGCATGAATCATCCGCATTTTAATTGTTGTAATTCTTTGCAGATTTACATTGCTGGCACCAACTTCTGATGGGAAGTAGTTGTAAATATACAATTCATCAAAAACTTTCTTGTTAATACGGTTTATACGACCAATTCGTTGAATTACCCTTGTAGGATTATATGGTATATCATAATTAAATATTGTGCCGGCTCTGTGCAAATTATAACCTTCTGAAATAGCATCTGTGGCCACCAATATTTTATAAAAGTCTTTCTGCTGATTACTTGGCAATCCTGCATCAAAATTCTCTATTATAGCCTTTTTATTGACGGTATTGGCTATATCAGATGAATAACAAAATACAGGCAGACCATCTTTTTTTAACCTTGAGTATAGATACTTTACAGTATCTGCAAATTCGCTGAATATTACTATTTTGCGATTTGGTTCTTCTTTTAGCATTTTATTAATTTTATTTATAAATGTATCGTATTTAGGGTCATCTGTTATGTTGCCTTTATCCCCAAACCAATCTTTATAAATTTTATCTAATATTTCCGCATCTTGTTTTACATCTGATATGAATTCTGGTTTTATCCAATCCATATCTAATTCAACCAATCCTTTGGCTTTCAATTCAGATACTTTCATCTCTACTTGGTCAATACCGTCCAAAAGAGATGTCATATCTTTGTCTTCACTATCTTCTTTTAATGCCTTGATGTCTGGCAAATACCCCCGTTTATATACAGGTATAGTATGCCTGACCTCTATCCAGTTTAAAATCGTCCGTGAATTATTTCTCAGAGATTGAAGAGATGCTTTGAAAGAAGCGATTGAACTCTCAAATCTATGCACTAACAGCCGTCTCATAAAATTAGCCAAATTGCTCTGGGAACCTTCCAAGAATACCCATTCTGCTTCTTCATCAGACATTGCTCTGATAATTTTATCTTTCGCGGGCTCTTTTGCATATTTTAGTGGTTGATATCTGGCCGCCTTATATACACCATCCTTTATACTTCTTGGTGATTCTTCTTCGTCAAAATCTTTTGGGTATATCACATCCAATGTGTTTATATATTTTTCTTCTAAGTCGCCTAAATCGTATGATATAATCTCAGGATCTCTGACTTTGGAAAACTTGATATTTTGTTTGGCCAAGTCTTTTTTATATTTGCTACTGGCTTCCAAATCTTTTCTGGATCTACGAATAACTACAGGGGTTATTATATGTTGTATCCTTTTTGCGATTTTTTTCACCAAATCATCAAATGCTTCTTGTACCGCTTTATTATTTTTGTTATCTCTGGCTTCTTTGTATGCTTTATTATATTCCCTGATAAGTTCTTCAAATTGACCGCCCAAATTATTAATGTTTCTTAATGTGGTTTTTTCCGGAATTTGGAATAACCGTATCAAGTTATATATGTCATCTGGTTTATTGCTATATGGGGTCGCGGTTAACAACATCACTTTGTTATAGCCACCTTTTGACAATCTGTATAAATTATCATAATCTTTGTTTTTATTACGATACTTATGGGCTTCATCCACTATTAATAAAAAGGGCTGTTCATCGTTGGCAAATTTGTCCGCTACTTCTGATATTTTTCCGCTAGAGAACACATGCGAATTATGTTGGATATGAAAATCTTTGCAATAATCTTCCCATTGAGTTTTTAAATGAGGTGGGGCGATGACAATAACAGGCATATTCATATTTGCTGCAATCGCAGAGGCAATAATTGATTTACCCAGCCCAACAACATCGGCAATGATAACCCCATTATGCCTTTTAAGTCTGTTTATACCTTCTATTATTGCATCTGTTTGATATGCAAAATCGTTATAAACCTTTCCATCCGGCAACCGATTATCTTTAGTTATTTCATACGGTGTTTTAAAATCCTGTGGGGCGGTTGTGCTAAAATACTCTTCTAATACTCGTAAATAAACTAAATATGGAGAGGGTAATTTGTCTATCCATATTTTTTCCACAACATTTTTACGGAACTCCTCCCAAATATCAACATCTGCTATTGGTGTTGCACTGTCCCATAATGTATCAAAATATTCTTTGCCTTGATTATATTCTTCTCCATGAAAAATAACATTTAATTCATGTTGAGTTCTTAATCCGGCCCCAGATAAATTACTAGATCCAATTATCATATGGCCAGGCAGTGTATTACCAAATTTATCGCTATCCTTGGCTTCAAATAGGTACATTTTAGCATGATTTGGATCTTTAGTTTTTCGTATTTGTAATGTGCCTTGTTTGATTTTATCACAAAACAATCTGAAAGACTCTACAGAATCTTTTGTGTCCATCCTGTTTGTGTCAAATAATTTTACAATCTTTTCCCACTGTTGCTTCTGGTCTTCGCTTTTAGAAACTCGCTGATAATCTAATTCTTCTATTTCTCTTATGCCTTTTAACAAATCTATATCTATGTCTAGACCATATAAAATTTTTAAATTCTTATCAGCTAACCCCTTATACAGTTCTCTAAAACCAGAATAATAAAAATACCCGATCAAGAATCGGACATCTGCACAATTAGGAAGGGCATCGTTTATTATGCTGGCCAAAGTAGTTTCTTGATTTGTAATAAGTTTTCCTGACATTTGTCCCCTTCCTTTTGATGGATGATATAGATTTTAATCCTGATGTGTTAAAAATATCTTAATAAAAGCGGTTTTACAAATCAAGGCTCAATTATACACTTACACTCTGTTTGTTTTTTAAGAAAAAATATGCTAAAATCTTAAAAATGGCACAGTCAGTTAAAGATAAAATATTATCCTTGGTTAAATCTTGCCCAGACCGTTTTATCTGGGCAGACAGAATACCAGATTACAAACGGACTGATATTGATGTGGCATTATATTCATTAGCACAGGAACAAAAATTAATTCGTATAATTCCTGGACTATATTTTTACCCAGGTCGCAAGAAGTCTGTTCCATCTGTTGATACATTGGCCAATGCCATCGCTGATAAATACCATTGGAATATATCAAAAACAAACGAACCTGGTGTTTATCTGGCCAGCACCCCGCGAACAAAACAATATGCCTTTAACGGCCAAAAAATCACATTCAAGCAATGTACTGGTAAAAAACTGGCGGAAACCAATGATAAACGGCAACATTCACATTATTTATACCTGCATAATTCACCACTGCAAGATGAACAATATACCCCAAAACAAGCGGTTGAACTGATTATTCCATATCTGGAACAGCTGTATCATAAATTAAATCACCCAATCACAGTTTGGTGTCCAGCGGATACATCTGACTCCCAATATTATCAAGTTTTATCTGAATTACCGTATTGCAGGGTTATTGCAACCCACTTATCAGATGGTTTTAATTTTCTGACCACGATTCCAGATTTTGAATTTGATTGCATAATAACGAATCCGCCGTTCAGGGACAAGAAAAACTGGCTGGTCAAAGCATTGGAATACAACAAACCGTTTGCTTTATTATTACCCGCCAGCTGGTTAAATGATAACGGTGCATTGGACTCCTATGCCAAAACAAACAAATCTATGCAATTATTAATTCCAAACAAGCGATTTAATTTTATTGGAAATGACAAACAAGTCCCATTCAAGGCAATTTATTACTGCTGGGACTTGCTAAATCAACCAATCGTATATTGTACAATAAATAAAAATTAAATCTTGTATATTGTGTTATCATATTCTGAAGACAATATATATTCATCATATGGATCCAAATATGCACCAGCCCCTGTATTTATGACCATCCTGCTGACAGATTCAGATTCAACATAAAACAATACCTTATGCGAAAAATTAATTGCCATAGTAGTAGATGGTATCACTTCGTTTGTGGCCGCATACAAATGCACATTTAGCAAATTACTTAATCTCCTAATCGTATATAAAAATCTGTTTGTGTCATACCACCACATAGACATCGCAGAATTAATAAATATATATACCGGTGGTTCATCTCTTTTTATTTCACCTATTTTATCCAATATTTCAAAACCTTGGGATATATCAGGTGTAATCTCTGCAAACATTTCAAATCCCTTGTAAAAATCAGCATTACTGGGATCTATTATAATTAATCGGAAGTTTTCATACTCTGATAAAATAAACTCTAATAACCGTTTCATAAAAGCATATTGATTACAACTGTTATAATCCCCACCATATATCAAAATATTTTCAAATGTTAAAATACCTGGTTCTGTTCTTTGTCCTGATTCTGTTACTATATATTTGTCTGGATTAACCAATACTTCATCAAGTTTATCATCAAAACTATCGTATTCTGTATCATCAGACAAACAATCTACATCATCTGCCAAATAATCATTAATCCACTTAAAATATTTAGTTAATAACTTTTTATCACCTTCTGCACAGATACTAACCTCTGCCATTTTTAATCCTTTTTCTTTATAATTCTGAACAACAAATTTTCATCAAACAAATTTAGAAAATCTATTTTATTGCGATCGTTAAATCTGTATTCCTTTAACATATATTTAATAACTCTATTTAAATCCTTTAAGCTATTACCTATAGGTTCTATGACTACATCATTATATTCAGGACAATAAGTATTAGATGTACAGCTGTCTCTTTCTGATTTTGATTTCCAAAGTTTAACTTCCAGCATTAATTGTGGATTTCTGTATACTGCATATTCCCAAAACCCCATCAATAACTCATCATCTACACAAGGAAATCTGATAATCGTATGCGAATGTAAATGTTTTTGTCTTCCTTTCTCTATAACTGTTATTGAAGGTCCTATCTTATTTATCCATCTTCTTCTGCCAAACATAACTTCATATAAACTTTTCAATATACTTCTTAAAACTGATCTTGCTTTTTCATAATCATTTGGTCTGTATAATTTCCCATATCTAACCGTTATAAAATATAAATCTTCATTGTTTTTGCTTGAATATTTCAAATGTTTTCTTATCCAATCCATCACTTCTTTTTTATTTTTTTGTCTTACTTCTTGCCTTTTGTGTTTATTTATCATATTTGTAAATTTCTTATTTGATCCTTTTGTTTCATCTTTTCTTTTCATATATTCAACTCCTTAAATTTTTCTAATAAATGTTTCAGATAAAAATGTTTCCAACATAGCCCCTGTTTCCAGGTCTAAGTTTTTGAACTCCTTTTATTAACAAGCTCGGCCAACCCGTACACCTGTATTAAAAAATTATAAAAATCCATCTATTCCACCATCAGGCAGAACAAATGATTGCAGACAATAAACCTGCAGCAGCTTTATTCATCTATTGAATAAACCCAACCTGATGTACCTATGTCATAGCAATCTCCTATGGTTATTATATTTTCTATCCTTATTTATCGGGACTCATATCTATTTATCAGTTGGAGAAAATTAATATTAATTAATCGGAAAAAATAAAATTAATTTGCGATTAATTAAAAATTAATTTTAAAAAAACAATAAAAATATCACCACAACCCGCAGAAAACCAAGATTTTTACCAATAAACAAAAATTAATTTTTTTATTATTGAGATCTGATTCGTTAATAAGTTATCGTCACTTAAATAAATAGGAGAAACAATGAAAAAATTAATTAATGAACCTGATGCAGAAACAAATAATTTTGAATCTCAAAATATCGAATTTGAGCAATTTGTAATCATTTTAATCAACAAAATACTCAAAACAGTATTGAAAACCAAGGACTAAAAAAATGACAAAGGCAATTATATATTGTAGAGTTTCTTCAAAAAAACAAATTAATGAAGGAAATGGCTTAGAGTCCCAAGAATCTATATGTAAAAATTGGGCAATCCAGAAAGGATACGAAATTGTCAACATTTATAGCGAACCTGGCATATCTGGCAAAGATATCAAAAATCGTCCAGAAATACAAAAAATGTTAAAATTTCTTAAAACCGCAAAAGAAAAATATACTGTGATTGCCTATGACACAGATCGAATTTCCAGAAATACAGCGGACTTTACCAACATATTAAACGATTTATACAGTAAAGGTCATTGTATTGAGATCCCAAACAATAAAATAATTGATTACACCAGCCCCGAAGGCAAACTCGTATCAACAATCAAAGCCGCCACAGGTCAATTTGAACGAGAAAAAATACTGGAACGAAGCAAAGATAATATGCGAGCCAAACTAAAAGAAGGCTATTGGATATTAAAGCCCCCTATTGGTTATTTTCTTGATACAAATAAAACCTCGCAATCAAACAGACATTTATTGCCAGATGAACCCAAAGCAACCATCATTCAATCTGCACTTACTAAATTTGCCAGTGCAGAATTAGACACCCAAAAAGATGTAGCCGATTTTCTGGTGCAACAATTTGCTCAACATAATCTCCCAATCCCCAAAAATATTATGGATATGGTAAAAAGAATCCTGACCGAGAAAAAATATACTGGATATTATTCGTATCCAATGTGGGACATTCCAGAAATCAAAGGACACATCACCCCAATCATAGACCTGCGAACCTTTTATATTATTCAAACCAGATTAAAACAAAAGAATAGATTAAATAACAAGACATACAATAAAAATGATGAAGAATTCCCATTGCGAGGAATCCTGGTATGCCCTTATTGCGGGAAAAAATTGACCGGCAGCCATACCAAAAGCCGTAAATACCCGTATTATCAATGCCAAAACAAAGATTGTCCCAACAGAAAAAAAGTAAATATATCACCCAAAATCGTGCACAAAGATTTTTCTGAACTACTGACAAGCATATCTGTTAGAAGTCAAGCACTAGAATTAATAAAACAAAATACTCTGCGGTTGTATAACAATCAAATAGAATATAAAAAAAATATACTTAAACAAAAAAAAGAAGAGATTGTCAAAATAAACGAACAAATACAAACGATTATTCAAAATACATTCTCCACAAAAAATCTAGATTCCCAAACAAGGTCTATCATCATGCAACAAATTCAAAAATTAAATGAGCAAAAATCTAAGATGGAGTTGGAATGCAGCATTGAAAAAAAAGATGATATGCCATTTGACCAGGCACTAGCTACAGTATTGTACTTCGTCACCGACCTTGCTGGTATATGGTCAAAGGCAACTCTACAAGAAAAAAGAACCATTTTATCAATAGTTTTTACAGATAATTTATATTATTCAAAAGATAACAAGTTCCAAAATCCGCCAATTTCACCAATATTTCAAATATC
>CALVKD010000095.1 GCA_944332525.1 uncultured Bacilli bacterium
TCCGGCACCGGGCCTTGCTCCGCCCCTCTGCGTGCCGTCCTTGGCCATGATTCCTCCGTTTGAAAACGGGTTAATACCCCGTTTGAAATCCGATTTTTGCGCGTAAAACCCTGGGCGCGCTGTTTAACTTATTGCACTGTAAGATTTTATATCCCCCACCTGCAGGGGAATGCACTTGGTTATGCCCCGCATACGGGGTAGTGCTGTGAAGCCTCAACGCCGCCTGTGGTGTACAGATTGGCGTAAGCGGCCGGCTTCCATCAGTATGTGTACTCCTTCCGCTTCCGTCCCCAGCCGTCGTCACGCTTCGAGTGGATAGAAGAGTGGCACGAGTGGCAGAGTGCCATGAGGTTCGTCTCATCGTTCGTCCCGCCTTCGGATAATGGCTTGATGTGATGAACCGTGTCGGCCTCGACGTGCCTTCCGTTCCTCCTGCACATCTCGCAGAAGGGATGTTCGTCAAGGAAAGCTCTCCTGATTCTCTTCCACCCAGATCCGTATCTTTTCTTTGCTTTTGGATTTCTCTCGACGCTGTTGTAGCGTCTCATCATGAAGCGCTCGTGCTCCTCGCAGTAGCGTGAATAGGTGAGTTTAGGGCATCCAGGGTAGGAACAGGGGTGCTTGGGTTTTCTCGGCATCTTTCCTCCATAAACGAAGGAAACCCGGATTGTCTCCGGGCTTCTGTTCTGCTTCCGCAAGTATAGTGTCTCATATAATTCTGACTGAAAACAAGATGAAATATAGTGAAATATGCTGTTTCAAACGCACCTAACAACTATCCATTCAAGTGTAAAATTCAATTGCCAGCCTATGATATGTATTTGCGGCAGAACATGTAATTTCTGGAATGCTGAATAAGTCTCCATTAGGATCCTCGTTTGAATTTCTTGCCATGCACATCGCACAGAAATCTTTATCTTTGCATACGAGACATTTCTTAAAATCCTTACGCCGTATTGTTCGTAAATATTTCAATAAAGGAGAATTGTTCCATATGTCTCTTATTGAAGTAAAATTAGCATTACCACATGACCATCGTTGACAACCTGCGCAAGGATAAACATCACCATTTGACACAATACATAACGTAGAAGTAGCAATACCACATAATAATTCATCAGGATTAGGATATGCGTTGAGTGGGGCAATTTTCATAGCATGAAAATCAGATTGTACTACTGCATTCTGTGTGAGTATTTTTGTAATAACACTATTCAAATCCTCTTTTGATAATCTATTTTGAAGATTATCAATAGACCCGTCTTCTCTTGCTGCTATTAAATAATCAGTTGATACGGTACAACCAATGTTTTGCCCCCAATTTATAACTTCCTCAAATGAGTCCTTGTTTTGTTTTAGGACAGGACAATTTATCTGTACAGGGACACCATTTTCTACTAGCTTTTCAATATTAAGCTTTGTTATTTCTTGAGACCCTTCGACCGTTGTAATTTGATTGTGAATAGTGGGATTCATAGAATACAAAGAAACTTTAACACAAGTGGGATGCTTGTATAAAAGCATATCTATGATCTCCTTATTTAGAAGTGTTAAATTGCTCAATACAGTTACATTGAAATCTAAATCTTTGGCGTACTTTAAGAATTCACAAAAATTTGGATGGAGCATTGGCTCTCCCCCAGAGAAACCTATATCCAAAACTTCCATTTCCCTGCATTGCTTAAGAATGTTTTTCATCAAATTTCTATCGATGGAGGAATGTTTGAGTTCTGGAGGAATAAAGCAATGAACACAGTTTTCATTGCATTTTGACGTTAATTCGATGTGTACAGCATTTAAGAACGGAGTATTTTTAAAATGTTCGCTTAGAAATTGCGCAGAAGATTTTTCACAATTCGTTTGTATGGTTTTCTTTCCTAAACTGTATTCTAATGTAGAATAATAAAGTTTTTCTTCTTTATAGTTTTCAGGACAATCTACACAATACAGAAAACCATCATTGGCTAGAGAGTTAAAGAAAGATATAGCATCTGTTTTTAACAGATTCCTATTTATATTATAAATACTTACTAACTTATCAACAATTTCATCGATATTTTGAGGATCATATGTCAAGCACTGAAGAAATACAGCACCGCTCTCGCTGACAATCTCCTCGGCGTGTACAACAGGTCTTCCAATGTATCCGATTTCCCCATATTTACGGAAAAAGCAATCAGCTTTCAACGAATAAAACATTGCTTAATGTCCTAAAAGTGTTTTTTTTCTGGAGTTTCCAAACTATTAAAAAACATTACCAGAAACTCTTACACCAGATTCCTGGTTTATCTTTGCATTTAGCAAAAGCAGGCTCTCCCTTCTTTGTTATAGCGAGTATTTCGGGTTTTTCATAATTTGTAGGCTCTTTCTTCTCGAATGAATTTATCTGATTATAATTGGTTGTATTTTGCGTTCTTATTGTTTGTGTATGCATTTTTCCTACTCCTGTATCAATTAAAGATATTGTATGGAGAATCCATTGTCAATTAAAGAACTTGCCTTTAATGTTTAATCAGAATATGAGTTAAATCTATGTTTCTCTAATTCAGTTATATAGTTCTCTAGTTCATCAAACATCAGATTTGCTGCTTCTTCAGGGTTTTTATATCTACTTGCTGATAATGATTTTCCAGGTAACCACCATTCATTTTTTCTTTCCTTTTTTGATAGTGAAATTTTGAGGTATTTTTCAAAATAGTTTTTGCTTCCTCCCATCATCATGCCAAAATTGATGGATCCTCTTTCAAACTCGTATCCAATTCCGCAAATACGATGAAACCTTTGATCCATACAACAAACCACACCAAAACAAGATTTATCATAAAGAGAAGTTAAAGCCATCTTCTTAAAATCTTCAAACGATTCAAACATTATGCTTTGGTTTATGGTAAATCTCAAACAATCTAAATATGGCTTAAGAAATTTATTATTTCTCATTTTATCTGCAAGCTTGTTTTTCATTTCTCTTAAACAGTTTAATTCTGAGATTGTCTCGATAGCTTGCAAAATAGCTTCGTTACATAGTGGTAGCATTCTTGATGTATCGATGGATTTCAAATCTTGTGTAGTAACGTTTAAGAAAACATCCAATTGAGAACGGATTACAGCATATTTCCCATCAGCGCGAATTAAATTTGATATTGTACCTAGGTATTGCTTCGCAGCAGACCAGATGTATTCATCATAATGTGAGTCTTTTTTATTACACCAATTTGCAAGCCACGTATAAATATCGTCTTTATATGAAAGAAGAATTAATCGATCCCGAATTTTATCCTTTATATTATCTGAAAGCGAATATTGACTTGGTTCATCTCCAGAAATTGTCAAATAACAGTATATACTAGGATAATATTCTATATTTTCTTCGTTTTCATAATAGCTGATATATTTGTTCATTTGATCTAATCTGTCTTGTGCATGAATTTTGTTTTCTATAATTATTTTTTGATTGTTCATTAATGTAATCTCAATGTCTATTTTCCCTTTTTGCCCATTTATTTCTATTTCTCTTTCTCTGCATGAAGATTTATAAGAAGTAGAATCGAGTATTCCATCTTTCAGTTTTGATTTAATTATAAACAAAAAATCGTTCGCCAAAGATGGTGTTTGGAAAAGAGCATTAATCATATCACTATGCTTATTTTCGCTTTCACCATTCTTCAGCAAATACATTATGTTTGGTTTTGTTTCTTTATATTTATTGTTAATTTCCTCAGCAGTAACCTTTATTTTATCAATAAAATTTAAGTTCATATTCTGAGTATATAATCAAAGCCACATGTCATGGGCATCAAATTCATAGTTTTACATGTTTTAGCCCTTTACTATGAATGAGAAGGGCATTGCGAACTCCCATATTAAGTTCTTTTGCAATGTCTTCCCATTTCATAAATGCGAGGTATCTCATCTCAAGTACAAGAGCTTCTTTAGTATTCTGTACTGTCTTTATAACGCGCTGTATTTCTTTTATGACGTTAGTAAACTCTACAATATCCTCAGAGAGTTCTTTCTCAAGGTCGATTACCTCTGCCATTATTGTTTCCATTCTGTGTAAATCAGAACTGTTTGGTTTAGGGATTTCACTTATAGTAGACTTGGCCATACTTGCGATAGCTTTCAACCGTATAATCCGTGTATTTTTTATTCTAATTTCTCTATCCTTTTCATATCCTCTTGCCAGAAATTCCTTTGCCGTCATACCGCGAATCCCTCCTTCCTTGCCGTGTCTATCGCCTCATCAGCATAGTCAGCGATGTAGCGGAACCAGTCACTCCTGAAGAACCGCTCCGTGTCGTCCTTCATGTACAGGGCGTACTTGTCCTCCGGGTTGTTCTGGAGCTTTCTCACCGCTCTCCTGTAATCCCTCGCCGCCATATGGACTATGGCGTCAAGGAGCTTTATGTATCCGTCAGACTGTCTCATTGTTTCCTCCATTGATTCCGAGATCCGCCTTCACGGCCTCGAGAAGCGCTTCCTGCGTCTGGTCCTTCCTTCTGAGAGCGGCAAGGACACGCTCGTCGATTGTCCCCGCTGTGATGAGGTGGATGACCACCGTGGTCTCTTCTTTCTGTCCCTGTCTCCAGAGCCTCGCCACCGTCTGCTGATAAAGCTCAAGGCTCC
>CALVKD010000096.1 GCA_944332525.1 uncultured Bacilli bacterium
TTTATTTAAATCATCCTTTTCTAAGTTTTCTTCATTTAAGGCATTTCTTATCTCATCATTAATCATTAATACTTCTTGAATTGCAATACGTCCATGATAACCTTTATTACATTTATCACATCCTTTAGGATTAGCATTGTATAATTCATCAACATCTTTACCTAAAGCTAGCTTAAATACTTTCTTCTGATATGGAGTAGTTTTTTCTTTTATCCGACAATGAGGACATACCATCTTAGCAAGTTTTTGAGAAATAATACCTGATAAGGCACTTGATAACAAATATCTTTCTACATTCATATCAAGTAATCTTTCAATAGTACTTAAAGAGTTATTAGTATGGATTGTAGATAATACTAAGTGACCTGTAATAGAAGCACGTACAGCGATTTTAGCTGTTTCACTATCACGAATTTCACCAATAAGGATAACATTAGCGTCTTGTCTTAAAATAGATCTTAAAACAGTTGCAAAGTCAAGTCCTATTTCACTATTAACCTGTACTTGGTTTAATCCCTCTAGATTCATTTCTATTGGATCTTCTACTGTAATTATATTTGTTTCTTTCTTATTTAAAACTTGTAAAATAGAGTAAACTGTAGTACTTTTACCAGAACCAGTCGCTCCTGTTATTAAAATAATCCCATTAGGTTCAGCGATCATTTTCTTAAGTTTTTTAAAGTTATCTTCATTAAATCCTAAAGCGTCAATTCCTTGTAAGCTTCTAGTATAATCTAGAATACGAATAACACATTTCTCGCCTTCGTTAGTAGGTAGGGTAGATACACGAGTTTCAAGGTTAAGTCCTTTTATATTACCTTTTATTGAACCATCTTGTGGTAATCTACTTTCAGTTATATTCATATTAGCGATAAGTTTTATTCTTGTTATCAGATTTCTTTCATATATCTTAGGAATTTGTGTATAATCTTGTAAATCTCCATCAACTCTAATTCTAACCATTAAAGAGTCTTCTCTAGGATCAAAATGAATATCACTAGCTCCTTTTTTTGAAGCGTTAGCAATTATATCATCTACAACATTAACTATTGGTGTTTTTGTCATATCATAAGTTACCAAAAGTATCAACCCCTTTACTTTCCTAATTTATTCTACTATAATATATTATATAGTAATAATAACTTAATTACAAGAGGGAGCTTTAAAATGAAAAGGGAAAAAATAATTAATAATACAGGTTTTATTTTAGTAGAAACATTAATTGTTGGTGTTTTTATTATGGGTATATTTTCTTTGCTTTATACTAATTTTTTTCCTTTGATAGGTGAGTATGAACGATATAAAAACTATGATACAGTGGAATCTACTTATATTGCCCATTGGGCTCGGATGATAGCATTGAAAGGCTTGCCAGATTCAAGTTATACAAATGTTAAAAATACCGGATATCTTGATATATCAGATTGCTCGTTATACACTGTTTCTTCTGCTCAACAAAACTGTTCTGCGTTTATGACTGTAAATAATGTTTCTAAAATTTATTTAACAACATATTCAACATCTAATTTTAAAAATTTTGTTAAGGATAATAATAGTTTTAGTAGAAGTTTTAGAGAATATATTTCATATCTACCTGCATATAGTAAAAATGCAGTTAAGACACCTGAGACAGGATATTACAGAATAATAGTAGAGTATGTTTCTAATAATAGTTATAAATACGGCAATATAGAAGTTTTTAAGGGATAGGTGATTTTATGTTGAATAAAAAAGGTATAACTTCAGTTGAATTGTTAGTATGTTTTATTATCATTTCAACTATAGTTGTTAGTATGTATAATCTAATACTAAATTATCGAAATAGAGAACAAATAGAGGAAATTAATAATGAAGTAGTATCTTTTTCTAATAATTTACAAGAAGTAATTCAATCTGATTTTATTATGGGACATTTAGTTGATAGTAATGTAAGCGATGATGGGTACAGTGCTACTTTTACTTTTGATAATCCTAATAGTTATACAACAACAATAGAAATTGATCCCGATAGTGGAGTTATTAGTTATGGTAAAAGTGGAGAAGTAATAGACTATGAGATACCTAATATCGCTGATTTAATGCTATCTCCTGATTCTTCTATTACTTATATACCCGCTTCTAATAGTTATATAAAAATAAATATAATTTTAACTCATCCGAATTTTGAAGATGAGACCTATTCCTTTATGATAAACTGTCCAGTTAATTATGTATATTAGAATAAAATATAAAGGAGAGAAGCGATGGAAGTTTGAATTATTCTCCCTAAAAAGAAGTATTTATAGTCTATATCTACTTCTTTTATATTGTTTAATACTTGTAGATGGACTGAAAAGCTACCAAAGGTGATAAAGGTTAGGACAAGTAAACCTTTTATGTAATTAGTTATATCAATAGTATTTACTAGACTAATACCACTAGTCATATCAAGAATACCTGTAAGTATGGTATTAAAAAAAGGGTTTAAGGAAAGAGTTGTTGTAAGTAATTTACTAAAGAACATAAAGAAAGTAATACTTCCTAACATAAATAAAAGGACTTTAATTGCATCATTTATCGCTTTAGGAAGTGCTTCTAAAAAAGACTTGTTTTGATGATTATTAGTTATTTTTGAAGAAATAATCTCTTTAGGTCTTATGATAATACCAAGTATTAGATTAGATAGTATTTGGATTATTAATATTTTATAGGCAAGTGATATGCTATTTAAGATAAGACCACAAGTTCCTAGAACAAAAAGGGGATTAGCAAAGTGGGTAAAGGTTAAGAGGTAATTCGCAGTATCTTTAGAAATACTTTTAGTCTTTAGACTTTCTACAATATATTTAGAGCCACTAGGAAAACCTGATATAAGACTAACTAAAATAATAAAAGAACTATTACCTTCAACATGAAATATCTTTCTTATTAGGGGATTTAATTTTATACTTATTTTAGTAGCAAGTCCTAGTTCTAAAAGAAGTGATGCAA
>CALVKD010000097.1 GCA_944332525.1 uncultured Bacilli bacterium
CCCCGGACGAGGGCGGTCGATTGAACTGCGTTTGGCACGCACTCCGGGAATCTAACCCCTCCGAGGATCTCTCCGAGCTGCCCCACATTGTTTGTGACTATGGCTGGGCAGGGGTATCATTATTAGCAAATAGAGTCGCCGCGAAACAGCCCGCCACGGCTGCTTTTGGCTGAGTGGTTATCGCTCGCCGCTGGTTAGGGGATCACCTCCTTTCCCAGCGGGTCTTGGCGCACTCGCCGCATCGCTGTCTACCTGCCGCTGTTATTCAATCGCCGGCTATGACCATCCACAAGATGGTATTTGTCAATGTTCTGAGGGCAGAGGAAAAAGTCCTCTCGTTATATATCAGTAGCTGGGACCCCTCAAAACGAAACACCTTCCAAAAAACTTTTTAATCTTTGTTCAAATTGACGAACATATTTTCGTGTTGTTTGAAGTGATACACCATATTTTTCTGCCAACATGCCAGGACAACTAGAAACTTCACCCTCAAGATAGGCATCCAGGAGATCACCGGCCCAAGGTCTCCATTCCATCAAATTCTTGCGCAGTTCATCTAACCATGCTTGATCAAGAATTTCTTCGTATCCTGATTCAGGTCCATAAAGTGCTGACTCGTCCGCTTTCCCACGATTTACAGAATTCAAAACGGATTCCATAGACAGCATTGTATAATTCTTTGCCATCAAATTATTTTTGCACCGTGCGTTGTTTTCACGATTCCACTGGATATATTCTTCCCGGCTCACCTCAATGAACAAATAGTCAGGGCTATCAGGATCCAGCGATTTTTCTTTGATGAAGTATCGCCGCTTCTCAATCGGCAGGGTGCGATTCTGCTCTGCGACTTTGGCAAACTCCTGCGCAGTACCGATCCGCAGCTTCTTCTGACCGTTAGTGGTTTCTTCTTTGAACAGGTAAGTAGTATTCATGCTGTATCTCCTATCTTCTCTTTTCAGTCATATGTAGTGGCAGACATGAAAAAAGAAGGTCATGGATACCGAGCGATACTGTCTTTCCAGCTGGTTCTCATCTTTGTCCTTTCCGCTGGTGCAAAACCACTGAAAGGTAAGATAAAATAAGAGCCGCATGACCGCAATCATCCCATACCGAAAAAACAGAGTTCCACAACTCTGGTCATGCGGCATTAGGATGACTACACCAATCAGGCGGCTCCACAGCTCAGCTATAATGTATTCAATTTTCAGCTTCTGGTCGGACTAGTGTGTATGATGATTCTCCGCATGTTCATAACATCGAAGACGGTCACCTTTCCACACTTTTTGCATTTTGTTTCTACATGCCCTCGGGTGTCCTCATACACAACAATCGAGTTATGCTGACAATAAGGGCATTTAATGAATCTCGGCTTCTGCTCCGCAATCGCTTGCCTGGCACGAATGATTTTCCCCATCATCTCCGGGGAAGGCTCTGATATTCGGATATTCTTGCTCACGGCCACACCTCCAATGGATCGAGCAATTCTCTATAAGGACGATCTTCGATATAGCCCATCTGGCGGAGACGGATAATGGCGGCAGATTTTGACACACCCAATGCATGGCAAAATTCTGTAAGAACCATCTTATCCGTGTGGGTGAAGCGGCCTTCATAGTTTGTCAGTTTCCTGCACTGGCCAAACAGCCACATGGCCCGTTCTACTTCCTCCTGGGGCATCAGCAGGGCGGCACCCAATGCGTTCGCCTGCCATTCATTCCAATCTTCTTTTGTTTTGAGATCCCGCAGCGAGTAGACTTTGCGCGTTGCATAATCTCGGCACCGATATTGCTTTTCTTCTTCAGTTTCCAACTGAAAAAGGATTTGATGAGCGCATTCGTGAGCAAGGGTAAAGCGCCGCTTCCCACACAGCTTTTTGACCTGGCCCACTTCAACAAAGCTCGAATCCAACAGCACCTGATTCCGACTAAGCGGAATCGTTCGTGCAAGGCCCCTTTCCTCAATGACATACTCGGCATCCGCATAGCTTGTAAGCCCGCATATGCTTCCATCAGAAGAAAGCCGGACAAAGTTGACACTTAACCCGAGATACTCTGTCGCAAACTGGTCAATTGGAGTGGCTCGTATTCCTCGCCTTGGTGGGCAAGTGCTGTCGTGAAAGAAGAACTCATTGAAATCACAAATTGTCGCTGCTCCGATCTCCTCGATTTGCCGAAGAGACAATATCATTGAGCAGCCCCCTTCGCTTCCACAAACCACTTGTTACCTTCGCTGAACAAGAAGGTTTCCTTCCCGTTGATCATCACCGTATATCGTATCCCACCTCCGCTGACCTTGGAGGAGGCGGCTCGGCATTTATACTTCAGCTGCTCGATACGATAAACACGCCCATTTGTCCAATGAATAAAGCGAGGATGGATAACCCCGTTTATGTCTACATCTATGTTGACTGCGACATATTCCTTCCTGCATTGAACCTCCATTGCTGACACCTCCGTGCGTACAAGGTTCTATCTTCACGAACAATATTTCGCATTTGGATTGACAAACCTGCTGTTCGTGTGCTACCATAAACGCGAAAGGAATTTCGTGCTGTGCCTCCATTATAGCCAGAACATTTTTTCGTGTCAATCCCCAATTATGAAAAAATGTTCGTGTTGTCAGGAGAGCAAAAGAAAGAGGTGTCTTTATGGGATTCAAAGAACGGCTTAAAGAGAAGCGGGTAGAAGCCGGATTAACGCAGGCTGAACTGGCTGAGAAGGTATCCGTAACGGCCAGAACAATTCAGAACTACGAGATGGGCACACGAAAGCCGAACTCTAAAGTTGTCGCTGACATTGCAATGGCCCTCGGCACTACCGTCGATTATCTTCTGACCAGTGCAGATATCTATGTAGAGGCAGCGCGCGAAAAGGGTGGAGCAAAAGCTGCGCGGGATATCGAAGAACTCGTCGGTGAAGTAACGGGTCTTTTCGCAGGCGGTCAGCTGTCTGAGGATGCCCTTGAGGGTGCCATGCGTGCTTTGAATGATGCATATTGGATGGCAAAAGAAAAGAACAAGAAGTTCACTCCTAAAAAATATCGCCATGAAGGGGAATAAGTCCAGTTTTTGGGACATGGAGTGTGAGATAATGAGTATGGGTATCCACATGACGGAGGTGGTCCTTTGACTGGCGAAATGCTTTCAGAAGTTGGAGCGTCGTTGGTGCGACGCTTTGGCACAAGAGATCCTTTCCAGATCGCAAAAGCTTTGGGCATCAATATCGTCCTTTGTGAGGATTTTGGTTCGCTGAAGGGGATGTACCGGGTTATCCGGCGGAATCGGTTCATTTTTCTCAACAAAGAATTAAGCGATAAGATGCTTCGTATCGTTTGTGCTCATGAATTGGGCCATGATCAGCTCCATCGAAGATTGGCCCAGGCAAATTGCCTGCATGAGTTTATGCTTTATGATATGACTACTCGTCCAGAGTACGAAGCGAATATTGTTGCGGCAGAGATCCTCATCGATACCGATGAGCTTTTGGAATACATTTACAGCTACAACTACTCTGC
>CALVKD010000098.1 GCA_944332525.1 uncultured Bacilli bacterium
GGCGGTCGCCGCGGCGTCCGTTCTGGCCCGGGCCGCGTTTCTGAGACGCCTTCAGGATCTTGGAGAACAGGCCGGAATGAAACTGCCGAAGGGAGCCGGTGAACCGGTCGATCGCTGCGCGGCGGAGCTTGCGGCAAAAGGCGGGGCGGAGCTGCTTTCCCGATTTGCCAAGATGCACTTCCGGAACAGCAGCAAGGCGCTTGGTCTTCCGGTGGAACCGAAAATTCCCTGGCGGAAGAAGAGCGCTCCGGTGTCTCCCGAGTCGGGAATGACCGACGGAACGTTGTTTTGAAAAGCCGCCGGAATGATCGGACGGCCGGTTGAGAAAGAGGTTTACGGTTTTTTCTATCTGCACTCTTTTTGACTCTTTTTTCCGTATTGGATTTGCCAGTTGTCCAATCCGGGAGTATTGTAGGGAAATTGCAGATGTCTGCTCTGAATGACAGAGGTTTTTTCGGAGGAAGTTGGACATGAATTTCAGTTATATTTCACTGGATCCGGTTCCGGTTTCGAAGCCCGGTCCGCATGCGGCGAAGGAGCTGCGGACACATCAGGGAATCCCCGGGATCGAATGCAGTGCATCCGGGCGGCTTTTTGCCGTATGGTATGCGGGCGGAAACGGGGAATGCCGCGAAAATTATGTGACCATGGCGGTCAGTGACGATCATGGCGCGACCTGGAAAGATTCGGTGGCGGTGGTTGATCCGCCCCATCCGGATGTGCGGGCATTTGATTCGGTCCTCTGGCGTTCTCCGGACGGACGATTCTTCTGGTTCTGGAGCCAGGGATGCGGCGGAGCGGATGGCTCGCGGGAGATCTATGATGGGATCGGCGGCGTCTGGTGTTCGGTTCTGGAAAATCCGGATGACGATCCGGAGAATTTTCGCTTCACGTTGCCCCGCAGGATTTCAAACGGAATTATGATGAACAAGCCGACGGTGCTTGGCGATGGAACATGGGCGTTTCCGTGTTCGCTCTGGACGGGGGATTACCGCCGCCACGATTCGCTCGGCGTTGTGCCCGGTGCGATGATGGTGACCTCCTCCGACGGTGGGGAGACCTTTTCCGTCCGTGGCCGAGTCGATATGAGAAACGTTGACGGCGGACCGCTTTTCGATGAACATCAGTTTGTTGAACTTCATGACGGGCGGATTCTCTGTGCCATCCGGGTGAGGAAGGGGGTGGCGGAAAGTTTTTCCTCCGATGGCGGGTACACCTGGTCCGATCCGGTTCTTTCGGAAACGATACATGGACCCAACAGTCGCTTTTTCCTTCGCCGTTTGAAATCGGGACGCCTTCTTCTGGTGAATAATGATTCATCCGTTCGGCGCGAGAGAATGACTGCCAGTCTTTCCGAAGATGATGGCAGAACCTGGCCATATCATCTTCTGCTGTATGCTCCGGAAGGGGTCTCTTATCCGGATGGCTGCGAGTATTCGGATGGGCATCTTGCACTGATTTATGATTTTGACCGCTCCAAGGGAGGATATATTTTTCTTTCCCGGATCACTGAGGAGGATCTGCTCGCCGGACGGCTGGTTTCTCCCGATTCCGTGCTGAATTTGGAAGTCAGCCATTCCAGACCCGTATCAAGAAGAGAATAGAATTATACCATTTTTTCCTGGTCCAAAGCTCTGCTCTTGTAAAACAGAAAAATGAGGATATAGTATAAAGGTTGTGAACATCTGGAATATGTCCTGAAACTGAGGAGGCGGTTTATGGTAGACTTTTCCCAGAAAGAATCCTCTATTTCATGGTATGATCGGCTATGGGTGCTTTATCGTCGAGTACAGCATTTAGTTCAGTATTGCATGATTGGATGTTTAGGCGCTGGAATGGACTTTGTGCTGTATACGCTCCTGATTGAGCAAACATCACTTCATTATCAGGTTGTGAATATTTTTTCAACGAGCGTTGGAATCTGCAATAATTTTATATGGAATGCTTTTTTGAATTTCAAAGTTTGGAACCATTTTTTTCTGAGGTTTTGCTCGTTCTATTGTGTTGGAGCAATTGGAATATTGATTACATCAGGATGCCTCTATCTCCTGATTGAATGCCTTGATTGGAATAAGATTGCTGCAAAGGTCATTACGATTTTTCTGGTAACAGCCGTTCAATTCTTGCTGAATAAATATATAACATTTAAAAAGAAGAGCTATTGACTATATGTTTGAAAATGTAAAACTTCTTGTTGTCGGCGCCGGTTTTTCCGGAAGCGTGATCGCGGAACGGATCGCGAACGTCCTGAATGAAAGTGTTCTGGTGATTGATTCCAAACTCCATGTCGGAGGAAACTCCTATTCGGAGACAGACAGCGCTTCCGGAATCGAATGTCATCGGTATGGCTCCCATATTTTTCACACCTCTTCTGAATCGGTGTGGAATTATATCCGGCGCTTCACGGAGTTCAATTCGTATCAGCACAAGGTTTTGACCACCTATCAGGGCCATGTGTACCAGATGCCGATCAATTTGAAGACGGTGAACGATTATTACGGTTTGAATCTGAAACCATGGGAGGCGCAGGAGTTTATCCGGAAAGAGGCCGAAATGGCCGGTATTTCCGAGGTCCGGAATCTGGAGGAAAAAGCAATCTCTCTGATTGGAGAAAAACTCTATACCGCGTTCATCCGCGGTTATACAAAGAAGCAGTGGGAACGCGATCCGAAAGAGCTGCCCGCGGAAATCATCACCCGTCTTCCAGTCCGCTCCAACTACAACGCGAACTATTTTCAGGATCCATATCAGGGGATTCCGCTGGACGGTTACGGAGCCCTTTTCCGAAATCTTCTGAACCACCCGAAAATTGAGGTCCGGCTTGGTGTGAATTTCTTTGAGATCCGCGATCAGATTCCTTCCGCCTGTACGGTCATCTATACCGGAATGGTCGATCAGTTTTTCGACTACTGCCATGGTCCCCTCGACTGGAGAAGTCTGCGCTTTGAATGGGAGACAAAGGATCTGTCGGACTGGCAGGGAACCGCTGTCATGAATTATGCGGACGAGGAGATCCCGTATACCAGAATTCACGAGTTCAAACACTATCATCCGGAACGGAAAGCTGTTTTTGAGTCGGATAAGACCGTGATCTGCCGGGAGTACTCTCAGACTTATACACCGGGAAAAGAGGCCTATTATCCGGTCAACAACGCGGAGAACAACCGGAAATACGAGAAGTATCAGGCAATGGCGAAAGCAATGCCACATGTGATTCTTGCCGGCCGTCTTGCCAATTACCGGTACTGGGATATGGATCAGGCCATCAATAATTCCCTCTGTCTTTTTGAGCAGATAAAAAAGGATCTTGAAAATGGGAAATAAGGATTCTCTTGCTGTTGTTATGCCGGTTTATAATGAAGAAGGAGCGATTGCTGCTGTTTTGGATAAATGGCTGAGCATGCTGGATCGCTTGGATGATGTCGAATATCAGATTCATGTGTACAATGATGGATCAAAGGATAAAACAAAAGAAATCCTGGATCAGTATGAGAAAGGGAAAGAGAATAAGCTGATTGTGCACAATAAACCGAATTCGGGACATGGAGCAACAATTCTTCTTGGTTATCAGGAGAATTCTCGAAATCACGACTGGATTTTTCAAATTGATTCAGATGACGAGATGGGGCCGGAGCTCTTTCCCGATTTATGGGAGCGGCGCAGGGATTATGATTTTCTACTTGGAATTCGAGAGGGTCGGAAACAGGTTCTTCCCAGAAAGATAATCAGTTTTGTTTCCAGACAGGTTGTTCGTATCTTTTATGGAAAGCGGACTGTTTGGGATGTGAACAGCCCCTATCGGCTGATGCGTTCCAAAGTCTTTTATAAGATTTATCAAGAGATCCCGAGAGATACATTTGCTCCAAACGTCATCATTTCTGGTATGGTGGCCAAATGCGGCTTGCGTTATTATCAGCAGATGATTCCCCAACGAGATCGTCAGACGGGAGAGGTTTCTATCAAAAAGTGGAAGCTGTTTAAGGCTGCAGTAAAATCTTTTTGGCAAACGATTACATTTGCGTTCAGATAAGGAGTATTGGAATGCAAAAGAATCCGATGTTTTTTCCCGGCAATAGATTTGTTGCGTTTTTGAAGGAAAATGGTTATTTTTATTTTCTTTGTGGAATATGCTTGTTCCTGTTCGCCTATTTTTTCCTTTCCCCTTTTCTTCCCTTTATTCATAAGGGAGAAGCCGTATTTGTTATAGCAGATGCATCTTATCTTGTAAACAATATAAAATTGCTTCCTGTTCCGCATCTTTCCTTTCCTACGGATTATTTTGCCTATCCATATCAAATTTCTCCTGTGTATTTAACATGGACACTCGAACACGATTATCTTTCAGGCATTTTCCAGTTGCTTTTTGGTTATGGTCCTTGGCAGCAGATTTACCTGTTGTGTTCGCTTGCGATCACTGCCATTGTTTCTTTCCATCTGTTGCGCTTTCGCGGTTTTGGACAGTTTCAATCAACTTTTTTTGCTTTGGCTTTTGCTTTCGCTAATTATGCAGCAATCTGTAAGTATCCAGGACATTTTACTCTTTGTTCGTTGCATTGGGCCTTCCTTGGAATTTTAACAGATTTTTGTTTGTTGGACGTCTATTGGAAGAAAGAACATTTTCCTTCATGGCTGATTCTTTTTCGTATTTTTTTGTTCATTGCAGCTTTGGGGGGGGAGCTGGGGTATTATGCAACAACCTCCATCAGTATGGGCATAATTACTATTTTGTATATGCTGGTTATCCAGTTTTGCAAGGCTCCCAGATTCTTTTGGGGATGGATTTGCGATAATTTTAACTATTTTGTTCGTACATATAAAAGTGTGGGAAATTATTGCTTAACCATTTTGATAGTGCTTTATGCCTGGTTCCTAGTTCCAATCGTTTTTCAAATTTTTCTGCGGGCTGTTGCATTGAGCAGCCCTATTATTCCAACAAATACATGGGCCAGGCTGATTTTACCGTGTTTCCCAAATTTTAATGTTATGACCTTTCAGAAGGGAACTTTTGCTGTTATTGATACTGTTTTTGCTGGAAATGCCGGATGGTTTTTCCTCTTTTTATTCTTATCCGGTCTTATTCTGGCATTCCGGAAAAATTTGAAACTTTATTTGCCATTTACACTGTTCTTTCTTTTTCTTCTGTTTTTCAGAGAAGTCCCTCTTCTGAAAGCAACTCCCTTTTTTCATGCAGCCCGGATTGCAGAACGGTTTTCTCCGTTCTATGTCCTTTTTTTATCGATACCCTTTTTATCAATACCAAAGAGTTGCTGGACTAAGAAATTCATGGCATATTTCTCCGGTGGATTAGCTTTCCTGTTCTGTTTGGAATTTGTGACGGCTTATGCTCAATGCATGCCATGGCGTTCCCTTTACAGACTAGAACCTCAGTCCAGGGAGTTTTTTCAGGCTATCGACAAAATCCGAACGATCCCGGGAGAAGCCATATTTTTTTATCCGTTTTCTGTTCATGGTGGTGATGGAAGCGGGGAAAAAACCTTCTCCTATTTAACAGCTCATCAGATGGCCTTGGCCGGATTGGTCGGGAAAAAAATGAATGGCTTTTATGGTGGACGCTTAAACTTGAAACAAGATGAATTTCCTCTTTTTTTCTCATCGAATTGGAATTTCCTGCTTCAGAATGTTCGCTCCCGAGAGATCCCGAAAGAACATCAGAAGGTTCTTTTGGATTATTTTAAGAACACGGATTATTCCACGATCCTCCTATTTACAGATTTTATTCCACAAAAGCACCGGAAGTCTTTTTATTCACTTTTCGGTTTGCCGATCATGCGGTTCCGGTATTTGGATTTCAATGTGGAAGTTATTGATGTCTCCAGAATTTCAAAACATTTGCAGGATCGAAGCAGTGTTGTCAGAAGGATTCGATTCCCAAAAGTCTCCTTGGATTTAGAATTAAAAGCCCTTTCTGTAAATGACAAGGGATGGAAAACCAGAAAGCAAATCGTTCTAAAGAAAGGCGGTGTTCAATACGGTCCGTATATGCCACTTGCTCAGGGGCGTTATCGAATAGAAATTCGGGGTGAGAATCTTTCTGTATTATCGTTTTCATGTCACTATTTGGTTGGAAAGGAAAAGGTTAAGCTCGAGCAGCTGAAACGTTCTCCGGAGCAAGTTTCTTATTGTATTAATCTCGCGGAAAAAGTTGAAAATATTGAATTCATTGCACGCAATTCATCGGATAAGATAGCCAAACTTTTCTCTATTTCTTTGACTCCTCTGGAGGATTAGACGGGGGGGCGATCGCATTTAGCAAAAGGGGAAAACAGTGTCCGCATAAATCTCTGCAAAACAGCGAACACTGTTCAGAAAGGATTCTGGTGATTATAAGCTCCTGGACGGTTTCCGCCGGAAATTTCTGTTTCTTCCCTTTTCCTTTTTCGCCGGGACGGGGGTTGAAGATTGCTCTCTTCCCCGTTCGCCCGGTTCAAAAAGAATCATGGTCTCCAGATTCGGAGTCCCGGGAAACAGATCCAGAGGAACAATCCGCGACGGCTGATAGCCTCGCGAAGTCCATTGCTCCAGAGCGGACGGAATCGTATCCGTTCCGCAGAAAATGTGGAGCACACGAAGCGGTTTCCGCCGCGCCAGCTCCTTGATCACTCCGTTCGCCGTTCCGCTGCGCGGCGGATCCAGAACGAGCAGTTCCTTTCCGGATGCCGGAGGAAATTTGTCCCGGATCAGCGCCGGACTGATCTCCGAACGGATAAAACGGATCTCCCGTTTCGGAAAGAGATGTTCCGCATTGGCCGCCGCTGTTTCCACGGAAGGTCCGTCGATTTCCACTCCGAGCATCGACGAAACGCCCGGGAAAAGGTGCAGTCCGATCAATCCGTATCCGCAGTAGAGATCAAGGAGTCGCGCATCCGCCTCCGGATGGATCAGTTCTTCAGCTGTGTTCAGAAACACCGGGAGCATCGGGGCGTTGACCTGGGAAAATCCCGTCGGCGGATACAGCAGACGCCGTCCGCCGGGCAGCGTCACATCCAGAAACGAACTGCCGAACAGCTTTTTCCAGCCGACGGATTTGACCGGACGTT